>JBFIJS010000439.1:0-4405 GCA_041600595.1 Saprospiraceae bacterium
GTGTTGCTAAAAGAGCGACTTTTCCTGCTCCGCATTTTTTAAACATACTTAAATTACACGGCATTAATTACTTAATGATCAATAAAGGTACATGTGTATGGAAGGTCTCCCGGGCGGTAATACTCCGGTGAAATAATTTTTCAAAAAATGGCCGGCGAGGTTTGTGCATGACGATCAGGTCGATATCCCACGCTTCGGCAAAACTCTCCAATTCCTGCACCACACTTTCCGCTCCAAACGTGTGAAAAGTAATTTGCAAGGCGAGATCGCGTCCCGCAAAAAAACTTTTCAAATCATCCATACTGTATGGCCTTTTTTCGTTGATATCTTTTACAATGTGCACGATCCTTAAAATGGGATAAAAAACATTCAATAATTTTGCAGTTTCCCAGATATGGTAAGGGTCAGTATCCAACAGGTCGGCAGCATAGGCAACGGCATTTATTTTTTCATGCCGGACTGATTCCGGCACAACGAGAACCGGACATTTTGCTTTTTTTAAAGTAGCAGTCGTCACACTCCCCAGTACCTTTTCCATTGTACTGTGTTCGCCCTGTGTACCCATGATGATCATATCCACGTTTTTTGTCAGTGCCCTTTCGGCAATAAGGCTGACGGGTACCCCCATTTTTATTTCCGGATTTACCACCGGTAAATAGGCAAGCTGATGGGCAGCCTGCACCTGCGTCAGCCCCCTTTCAACAAACATCTTCAGCATTTGCTGTGCGGCTTCCATTTTACCCTTGGTCGCACTGGCTACCATGACAGGAAAATCCATTGGCTCTGCATCGGGATAAACGACATGCAATAGTTCTATATCGGCCTGGTATTTATTGGCGAACCAAAGCGCGTAGCGAAAAGCATTTTGAGCAGTTTCTGAGAAGTCGGTGGGAAATAATATTTTATGCAACTTGATCATGGCAGTCTTCTTTTTCATCTTAAAAAAAGACGCTATCCGGGAGGGAAAAACAATCATAGTGGATAGCGCCTTCCTCGAGAGTTGTTTAAATGAAACTATCCTATCGTTCTAGTCTGTAATTAAAGTTCGCTGGAAAACGATGCTGCCGGGGTGACGGAAATCAGCCGGCGAACTGATTTTTTTTCAAATAAAAAGAAGGCGGATAAAACTATTATTGTTGGAAAGCAAGCATAAAATGGAGCATAAAACATTTAAACAGTTCCACAAAGAGTTGAGTTGGTCCACCAGGATTTATACACTCCTGACCATCGTGCTGGTTGGAGGTGTTTACCTGTTTGACGCCAGCCGTACCAACTGGGCACTGCCCATTACGGGGGCCATTGCGGTTGTACTTTTTGTTGAGAGTTTTGCCATTTCCTTCCGGCGGCATCCCAAAACCTGGCAGGCCATAAAATGGACGGTTATTTTAATTTTATTAGCCCTGTTATTGATTGGCGCTTATACTTTTCGAAAATAAATTCTATCATTAATCTGCTCATTTTATTTCCACGATAATTTAGAATATGGTTCTTGGACAAATCCCGTGGAGACATTGCGGGGTCACTCCAAGTTCCCCTATAATTTCAAGCAAATTAGCGGGGCACTTGAAGTGACCCGCTAATCCCTTTGGCCAATCCCACTGTATTTGTTTAAGAACCTAGAATATTTAAAGACACAGGAAGAATTTATCCTTCTGATTATTATTCCAGAAGCAGGTAATCAAAATTAAAAACATTTACCTGAAAGATTGACAGGCAATAGATTAAGCAGGTAAATTCCGTTTTTTATTTTGATTTTAATTTTCATTTTAACTTGTCCAATTACTTATATCAATTAATAATATTATTCAGTATATCCCCGACATAATAGGCAACACCGGCCGCAATTGCTCCGAGCAACAATGTTTCCAGCATACTCTTCCATTTATCGGTTTCGGTAACAAAAGATTTAAAATAACCGATCAGCATAAAACCAAATCCCGTCAGAGCACAGGTGGCCCAGAATACATCGCCCGAAAAACCAAAGAAATAATCCCAAACGTAAAGAACGAGAGGAATCAGTCCGACGAGCAGAAAAGACATATAAGTGACGGAGCCGATTTTTAATGGTGATTTCTGGTTTTTCATCATCTCCAGTTCTTCTTTCATCATTGTATCCACCCACACATCTTTTTTAGCGCAAATAACATCCACTACTTTTTCCAACAACTCGCCCTGAAAACCTTTCTGCCGGTAAATTTCCCGGATCTCCTCCCGTTCTGTTTCGGGAATATTTTCCACCTCCCAATATTCAATGGCTTTGTGTTTTTCAAAATTCTGCCGTTCCGATTTTGCGGATAAATACGCACCTACCGACATGGAAAAACCGTCGGCCAGCAAATTGGCAAAGCCCAGGATCAGCACGATGGAGGCGCTCAAATCAGCACCAACGGAACCGGCCACTATGGCGAAAGTCGTCACGCTGCCATCAATACCACCGTACACAAATTCGCCCAGGTACTTTTGGTATTTAATTAAAAAACCACCTTGCTGATGGACGGCATTTTCGTTGTGCTCTTTTCTTTGTTCAGTCATTATTCAATTATTGTAAAAATATCAAGTGAAGGCCTCAACACAAGTTTTACGAAACAGCTAAACTACAGAATCCTGCCAGATATCCGGGTGTCAAAAATCAATTGTTCTCAACTAAAAATCATTGCCACTGCCGTACCCGGTGAATAGGTTTATCTTTTTAAACCACATTTTTTCGCACATAAAATATTGGTCATGAATCCGCCTGCCAAGAAGAAAACCGCCTTGCGAAAAGCTGCCCTTACCTACCACGAATTCCCCCGCCGGGGAAAGATCGAGGTCATCCCTTCCAAACCCTGCTCCACCCAAAACGACCTGTCGCTGGCCTACACCCCCGGTGTGGCCGAGCCCTGTCTGGAAATAGCCGGCGATCCGACCCTGGCCAACCGCTATACCGCCAAAGGCAACCTCGTCGCCGTCCTCAGTAATGGCACGGCTGTCCTGGGCTTGGGCAATATTGGCGCCCTGGCCGGCAAGCCCGTCATGGAGGGAAAAGGGGTTTTATTCAAACGATTTGCCGACATAGATGTGTTCGACATTGAAGTGGACACGGAAGACCCCGAGGAGGTAATCCGCACCGCCAAAAACATTGCCCCCACCTTTGGTGGTATCAACCTCGAAGACATCAAAGCGCCCGAGTGCTTTATCATCGAAGAAAGATTGAAAAAGGAGCTGGACATCCCGGTTTTCCACGATGACCAGCACGGTACGGCCATCATCTCAGGAGCGGCCCTGCTCAATGCCCTTGAGCTATCCGGAAAGGCGATTTCGCAGATCAAAATCGTCATCAGTGGTGCCGGGGCGGCGGGTATTGCCTGCGCCAATTTTTATCTTTCGCTCGGCGTAAAACTGGAGAACATCTTAATGGTCGACAGCCAGGGCGTGCTCTGGGAAGGTCGGGGCGACGAAAAAAGAAATCCGTATAAGGAGAAGTTTTTCCGGAAAACAAAGGCCCGGGACCTGACCGGGGCAATTGCCGGGGCCGACGCATTCTTCGGCCTTTCTCAGCCCAATGTGCTGACCGCCGGGATGGTCCGCCAGATGGCCGACCGACCCATCATTTTTGCTATGGCCAACCCCGACCCCGAAATCACCTACCCGGAAGCCAAAGCCACCCGGCCGGACGCCATCGTCGCCACGGGCCGGAGTGATTATCCCAACCAGGTAAACAATGTGCTCGGCTTCCCATTCATCTTCCGTGGTGCCCTCGATGTGGAGGCCGCCCACATCAATGAAGCGATGAAACTTGCCGCTGCCCACGCCCTGGCCAGTCTGGCCAAAGAGGAAGTACCCGACTCGGTAAAACGGGCCTACGACGATCTCAACCTTTCTTTTGGTCCGGATTACATCATCCCCAAACCCTTTGACCCCCGGGTGTTGGTCTGGGCTTCTTCGGCAGTAGCCATAGCGGCGATGCGGTCCGGCGTAGCCCGCAAACACGTCGATCCGGAGGAATACAAGGAGTCCCTGCGGGAAAAGGTGGACTGGTCGAGAGAGTTCATGAGAAACATCTACTCCACCGCTAAAAGGCATGCCGGTCGCATTGTTTTCCCGGAGGGTGACCACCCGAAAATCATTTGGGCAGCCACCGAGCTGGCGCAGGAAGGGTACGCCAAACCCATTTTAATCACCAGGAACAAAGCGGACTTGCTGCAAAAATTTGCCGACCTCCACCACGACCCGGAAGGTATCGAGATCATCGAGCCAAAACGCTGGCCGCACTACGATGCCTACATTGAAGAGTACTACCGTTTGCGGCAGCGAAAAGGAAAAACCCGCAGCGCCGCCGCCCTGAGCCTGAAAAATTATTTTTACTTCGGGGCCATGATGGTGAAAATGGGCCACGCCGATGGCATGGTGGCCGGCGTCTCGGTCA
>JBFIJS010000440.1:0-4402 GCA_041600595.1 Saprospiraceae bacterium
GCGTGGAAGGTAGCGGCGAGGTTGTCGTAGTGCTCGATTTGGGTCGTCACCTGTGAGCGCTCGAGTCCCAGGTATTCGTTTACAAAATTATTGGCAAAGCCAAGCCAGTCGATATCCGGGTAGGCAACGTGGTGGGCGTTCAGGTTGCCGGTCGCCCCCCCGAATTTGGCACTGGCCGGAATCGCCTTTAGCTGCGCAACCTGAACCTGCAACCGCTCTACGAAAACTTCCAGTTCTTTTCCCAACCGGGTAGGGGAGGCAGGCTGGCCATGTGTACGGGCCAGCATCGGGATGTCTTTCCATTCGGTGGCCAGGGACTGCAAATTGGTCACCACCTCAGATAATAGTGGCTCGTAAACCGATTCGATGGCATCCAGCAATAGCATCGGGGTAGCAGTATTGTTGATGTCCTGGGAAGTAAGCCCGAAGTGTATGAATTCCTTGTATTGAGAAATATGGAGGGCATCAAATTTCTCTTTGAGAAAATACTCTACCGCTTTGACGTCGTGGTTGGTTACCTTTTCCGTCTCCTTGATCAATTGGGCATCTGCCTCGGAGAACTGCTCAGCAATGTTGTCCAGTTCGTCTAGCAGGGCCGGATCAAAATCTTTTAATTGAGGCAGCGGAAGCTCACACAATGCTCTGAAATATTTCACTTCAACTAACACCCGGTATTTAATTAAAGCGAATTCAGAAAAATACGCAGAAAGTTCCTTTGTTTTGCTGGCATATCTGCCGTCGATCGGGGAAATGGCGGTAAGCATGGATAAGCGATTGACAACTGACAACGGGTAAACAGGGGTGTACCCATTTTCAATTGCTGGTTTATGTAAGGCGCAAAGGTAACAGAGCGGATAGAATCAGGCAGTGGGAAAAGGGGAGAAAAAAAAAGTGCCATCACATTGATGGCACGACAACATAACCATGAAAATAATTAACCAAACTTTATATTATAGGAATTTTAGGCGTTTTTGATTCTTAAAACAAAGCTTACCAGGGCTTTAATAAGTGTTTCAAATGTGAGGAGTTTTTTACTGAAAAACCGCCTGCTGTACCTGGCAAACACTTTAAAAATCATTTTAAATTAAAATCTTTTCTATGTTTAACAACTACTATACCAAATTGAAACAAAGTACTGTTTTCTGGATATTTCTAATAGTTGTAATATTAGCAAGCTGCCGTACCAGGCAGCCGGCACCTCCTTATTCTATTGTACAAAGTTTGGTAACAGATACTTGCATGGTAGTGGCAGAGCACCCACTGGCTGCTAAAGCCGGGGTTGAAATACTGCGGGCCGGTGGCAACGCTGTGGATGCTGCCATCGCTTCCCAATTTGCCCTGGCGGTCGTGTACCCGCGTGCCGGCAACATTGGCGGGGGCGGTTTTATGGTCGTGCGGCTGGCTGATGGAACCACAGATGCGCTGGACTACCGGGAGCAGGCTCCGTCTCAGGCTCACCGCGATATGTATCTCGACAGCACGGGAACTGTCATTGAGGCCCTGAGCAAGGAGGGCCATTTGTCGGTGGGCGTGCCGGGAACCGTGGCCGGGTTGGAAGCCGCATTTAAAAAATACAGCCGGCTGAAGGACTGGCCCGCCTTACTGGCTCCTGCTATCCAACTGGCGGAACAGGGTTTTAGACTGACGGCCAACGAAGCAGACCGCCTCAATGACTATAAGGATCAATTTCTTAAACAAAATGAACAGGCCGCTCCATTTGTGAAAAAAGGACGGTGGGAAATGGGCGACCTATTGGTACAAAAGGATCTGGCGAAAACGCTGCGGCTGATCAGCGAGAAGGGAGCAAACGGCTTTTATGAGGGTCCTACCGCAGAGCTGATCGTGGCCGAAATGCAGCGTGGCAATGGTTTGATTACCCTGGAAGATCTGAAAAACTACACGGCTGTCTGGCGGAAGCCAATTTATACGGAGCATAAAAATTTTGGCATTATTACCATGCCGCCTTCCTCCAGTGGAGGAGTGGCGCTATCGCAAATATTAGGCATGATCGAACCGTATCCCATAAGTGAATACGGATTTCAAACAGCCAGGTCAGTTCACCTGATCGCAGAAGCGGAAAGACGGGTTTATGCGGACCGGGCCGAGTATATGGGAGATAGTGATTTTTATCCGGTGCCGGTCGATTCTTTACTGACCGACGAATACCTGACTATGCGAATGGCAGATTTTATGGAAAATAAGGCGACAGTCAGTGAGGTATTGCTCCCTGACAGTGTAAATGCAGTAGAAAGTTTCGAGACAACTCATACCTCAATCGTGGACGGTGCCGGCAATGCCGTTTCGGTGACGACGACACTCAACCTGAACTATGGGTCAAAAGTGATCGTGGCCGGGGCCGGTTTTTTCCTCAACGATGAGATGGATGATTTCAGCGCTAAACCCGGAGTTCCCAATTACTTCGGCCTTGTTGGTGCCGAAGCCAATGCCATTCAGCCAGGTAAAAGGATGCTCAGTTCCATGACGCCAACGATTGTTACCCAAAACGGTGAGCTGTTTTTAGTGCTGGGGGCGCCGGGTGGATCGACCATTATTACTGCCGTTTTGCAGACGCTGCTGAACGTCATTGAATACGACATGCCGTTGGATGAGGCCGTCGCCGCTCCGAGGTTTCATCACCAGTGGTTACCCGATGAAATAAAAGTTGAACCAACGGCTATCGATACCGTTGAAAGAAAAAAGTTGTGGAAAATGGGGCACCAATTAAAAGGAGTCAACCGAATGGCTTTGGTGAAAGCTGTACAGGTTTTACCGGATGGTCGGCTGCATGGTGCCGGTGATCCCCGCAACGAGGATGACCATGCGGAGGGCTATTAACCGATGATTTCAGGAACTCCGGGAATTTGGGTTTTCTGAGAATTTGAACTTTTTCCGCGCAGCTCAGGTTTTAGGTTGGTATTCACTGCTCGTTTACCACTTGAAATGTTTTACCTGCCACCTGAACTTTGTCATTATCCACCAAAAAAGAGTGTTCAAGAAAAAAGTTATCTCCCGAAAACCATGCTGTTCCAAAAAGCAATTTCATGTTAATATGAATATTTGCTGGAAGCGGACAGACAAAAGTCTAAATCTCATTCGAAAAACCTGATACACAGCAGTTTGTTGAATCAGCTCTTTTCAAAATAACCCGTTTCTGTGGTGTAATGAAAAATGCAAAGGTCAGCGGATGAACCACTATTTAACCACAATTATTTAAACCAAACAAAATCAACAACCAGAGAAATTAATGAAAAAGAAAAAATTTAAAGCCCCAACCAGAAAAATGACGCAATCTCAATTGCAGAAGAGCATTTATTATTTAATGACAAAAAATGCTACCAAAATTTATAACCCAAAACAAATTGCCAAAAAACTTTCCATCCAAAATTCACGTGATTCTATCGTGGATGCACTCCGCTTTTTAGCACAAAAAAATAAAATCGCCGACCTGGGAGATTTCAAATTCAAAGCCATGGGTAAACGCCATTCCGGCGGTAGCCGGGGCACCGCCAAAGGCACAGTTGATAGTACCCGTACCGGCTCGGCCTACATCGAGATCGAAGGTCGGGAAGATGATATCTTCGTAGCAGCCAATAATATGGGCACCGCCATGAACGGCGATCTGGTGGAAATAAAATATTGGATACCGAGAGGCCGCCGCAAGCCGGAAGGCGAAGTTATCCGGGTGATTGAGCGGGCCTCGGAGAATTTTGTCGGCACTCTTTATTTGCACAAATTAAATGCTTACGTGGTACCGACCCGGGTGGATGTAAATGTGGAAGTATTTGTGGATCTCGAAGACCTGAAGGGAGCAGAAGACGGTGACCGGGTGGTAGTACAGGTGACAAAATGGCCTTTGAAAAAAGGAGCCAGAGCCAAGGGAAGAGTGACGGCTGTTTTGGGCGCAGAAGGAAGCGACCTGGAAATGAATACCATCCTGATCAACGCCGGCTTTAATCTGGCCCACGATGAAGCGACCATTGCCGAGGCGGAAAGCTATCCGGCCGCCATAACCGAAGCAGAAATAGCCCGGCGCAGGGATTTCCGGGGCATTCATACCTTCACCATCGACCCGGTTGATGCTAAAGATTTTGATGATGCCATTTCCATTGAGTTCTTGGAAAATGGTCACGTTGAAATAGGTGTGCACATTGCCGATGTTACCCATTTTGTAAAACCAGGGTCAGCACTGGATAAAGAAGCATACAAGCGCTCCACCTCCGTTTACCTGGTCGATCGGGTGTTGCCGATGTTGCCCGAGCGGTTGTCCAACGACCTGTGCTCTTTACGCCCCCTCGAAGACCGACTCACCTTTTCCGCTACGTTTGAATTTGATAAAAATGAAAAAGTAGTCAATCGCTGGTTTGGTAAGGCCATTATCCACTCGGACCGCCGTTTTGCCTAC
>JBFIJS010000441.1:0-4398 GCA_041600595.1 Saprospiraceae bacterium
CTGCCAGCCTGGATGGCCGGGTCGGTCGCTGTCAGTGCCTGTGCTTCCTCCACCGTCGTTACGTTAAAAATATAAATACCTCTCATTTTGCCATCATCCATAAAAGGGCCGGCCAGGATCAACTTGCCTTCTTTTGCCAGCCGGGTGATGTTTTCCAGATGTGCTTTTTGCAGCTCCGCTGATTGGGCGGGCGTGCGGTCACGGTTGGGGCCCCTTTTGAGGAAAGCCATGACATATTGTTTCATGCCGTAGTCATCGACTCCCAATTCGAGGGCCAGTGCGGTGTCTTTTTCAATTTTCTCCTCGGTTTGTCCAAACAGGAAAAGCGGTGTAAACAGAAACGCTATGGAGCATACAAAAGCGGAAAATTTCATGGTTGATTTTTTTTATGGTGAAAAACATTCGTCCCGATTCAATACTGCAAAGAAACAACAAACCCGATGACCAGGGCTATATTATAAAGCAAATAAGATTTCAGGTCCACATATTCCACCGGATGGATGCCCAATTTTTTCCAGTTATAAAAAATTAAAATGAGTCGATCTACCATGAAAGCAACAACGGCTGCATAAGCCACGCCCCTTAATCCAAACAGTTGTCCCCACCACCAACTCAGCATAGCCAACACGATCATTTCCACCAGCGCTGCCATGGTCAAAATGTAATTTTGCTGGTGTCCCATCGCCACCACTTGTGGCAATAAAATGCGACTCGTAAGCAACAGGGTGAAGATATTGAAGATGTAGGCCGAGGCTTTAAAATCGGCATTAAAAACCAGGGGAAAAACCAACGGACTCAACAACATCGACAAGATACTCAATGGATAAAGCCAACCCGACAAACGACGGGTCGTGGTCTTGATACGCTCCATGCCGGTTCGGGCATTGGCCGATACTTCCGGTAGCAACGACGACGCCAATGCCCCGACCATCAACACCGCCAACGGAAACTCCCGGGCACCGTAACGAAAAATGGCAAAAGCGGCTTCGTCCGTGAATAAGGAAGTGACCACCAGTCCGCTCACATATTCCGAGCCTTTGCCGACCAAACCATACAATAAGAGCGGCCAGAACAGTGGAATATATTTTTTAAAAAAAGATACATCCAGGCGCCAGCGGCCATATTTTATTACCAAAATAATACCCCATATATATTTGAAGACCGCCCAGGCAATGAGCCCCAGCATCGTTTCCCGGAGGGATTTGCCCAAATAAATCGGGAGGACAACCACCAACAATTGCAAACTGAAACTGACGATACCAAATACCACAATAGCCCGGTATTTTTTCAGCAGCAAATAATAATACTGAATTAAAAATGTCGGGCAATTAAATACTAAAAAAACAGCCAATAAATCGAGAAAGGGAAGATCGCCGAAAGAGGTCAGGTATTGATTGATAAATGATTGAGAAATAAATAACAGCAAGGCGGTGCCGGCACCCAATAGAGAAAAAAGCAGATAAATATTGAAAATGGAACGGGCCTGCGTGGCCGCATCCAGCTTCGGGTACAATTGCAACAGCGCATTTTGCCCGCCGACGATCCAAAAAAAACAATATAAACTGGCTACAAACAATAGCGCTTCATAAACGGAAATCTGGCCCGTGGGCAGCCCGCTTTTTGCCAGCAATATCCCGATCAAAATAGCCGTCCCAAACTGCATGATCTGAAACAGCTGCAAACCGCTGATGTTGTTTATTTTCCGAAAGGGGAGCCTCATTTAGCAGTCTTCTTCCCGGTCTTCGAATTTTACGCCGTAGGTTTCCAATTCTGCCAAAACAGGAAGATAGGCTTCCTTTTGCACGGGAATTTGCACGCCCCGGCTGGTGATTTGTCCCGTCATGACCAACTTGGCGAAGATGCCGAGCGGTAGGCCAATGGTTTTTGCCATGGCCGTATCTTCGGAGTCGGTGCCGTGCAGCACCATGGTGGAATACCGGCGTTTTTTCTTGCCTTTAAGTTTGTATTCGATCTCGTGCTGCATGATGATGAAGTCCCGGTCCTTGGGTTCGAGCTTCCATTTTTTCAACAGAAGATCTTCCAGTATGAGGGCCGGGGTGGCATTCGTCAGGCCGATTTTCTTTTTGCTAAACAGGCCGAGCCAGTCCAGTTTTTTCATCACCGGAGAAAACGGGCGCTCGCCGAGCAATTCCCCGATGCGATCTTTGACGGACATACTCGATTTTTTCTCGGTGCTGAGGTAGGCTTCCATCAACTCGTGGTAGGAAATTTTATCAGAATCCATGATCGGGTACGAGCCATCGGTCAGGCCGATTTCGATCAGGGCGTTCCAGGCATCGCAAAAGCCCTGGTACCGGATGGTGCCGCGGTACAGCGAAGGAATGTCGCCGAGGCCGTAGGCTTCCCGGTAGAGCAGGGTTTCCCGGTTGGCATACACCTCGAATGGCTCCTCGAAGCCGGGGATTTCGATCAGGCGGTATTCCTTGAAAAGGCGGTTGTAGGGAATGTATTTGAACTTCCCGTCTTCCAGATATTGGGCCGTTCCCTGTCCCGCTTTCACGACGTTGCGGGGGTTCCAGGTAAATTTGTAGCGCCAGGGGTTTTTCTTCAAATTTTGTAAATCGACGAGGCCGCCCGCATTCGAACTGAAGGAGGTAATTTTTCCGCCCTGTTCTTTTATTTCATCGATAACTTTCATGGCCGACATGTGATCGAGGCCGGGGTCGAGGCCCAACTCGCCCATAAACAACAGTTCTTTGTTGCGAAAATCGTCGCTCAGCTTGAAAATATCTTTGGAGACATAGGAAGCCGTGACAAGGTGCTTGTTGAGTTGGATGCAATCCGTGGCGACATCAATGTGCAGGTGGGCCGGCAGCAGCGAGATGACCAGGTCGGCCCGGTTGATCAGGTCGCGGCGGTCGTTGATTTTCAGCACATCGAGCCAAACGCCCCGTCCGTTGGGGTGCCCCGCAACTTTCCGCGTCGCTATTTGGGGGTCCGCATCGGCTACCATGACATGCCAGTTGTACTGTTTGGCCTGCTCCAGAATGTAGCGGATTAAGGTGGTTGAAGATCGGCCAGCACCGAGAATAAGAATGTTATTCATTGATATGCGGTATGAAAGGTGATGGATTATTTGGTAGCAAGGCGTACGACAATGATAGGTAAAATTGGAGGAATTAGCAAAGCCGGACACTTCCCGCCGGGTTGAGCGGCCCCCAACTCTTTCCTTTCCCGGCGAAGATAGTTATTCGGAAAAAAAACAGGAGCTTTGTCCGGCTCATTTACTGCGATAACCACCATTATGAAAAAAGTAGATTTCAAAACGGCTTTTTTGGTTTACGAAACGGAACAGGAACTGCCGGTCACGGACCAACAATTATTGCAAATCGCCAGAGGGGTTTTGGGAAATGCCTACGCTCCCTACTCCAAATTCCACGTAGCAGCCGCAGTCATGTTGTCCAACGGTGCGATCGTTACCAGCACAAACTACGAAAATGCTTCCTTCCCGATCAGTGTTTGTGCCGAGCATTCCGCCCTCATCGCCGCTGCCAACCGCTACCCGGACCTGGCCCCCGTTGCGGTCGCCATCACCGTCAAAACACCCCGGCAGATCGTCGATAAGCCCGCCCTGCCCTGTGGCAGTTGCCGTCAGGTCATTTGTGAAACGGAACAAAAAAACGGGCAGACCATCAAAGTGATTTTACAGGGAGAAACGGGAGATATCTTCGTTTTCGACAGCGGGAAGGATATGCTGCCACTGGCATTCGACAGCTCATTTTTGTGAGAGATATTATGCCTATGGTTGTGAGGGTTGAGTTCCCAATCGCCTCAACTCCGAGTTCAATCGACAACCACAATTTCCACTCCGCCAAAAGATACTTTGTCGCCGGCCCGCAGTTTTTTGCGTACCTGCCATTCGACCTCGCCGTTGAAGGTCGCTTCGCCGTCCCGAATCCGCATTTTGGCTTCGCCGCCCGAACCAACCAGGTTGAATATTTTCAACAGCTTGTTCATTTCGATGTACTCTTTACCCTCCAGTTTGAATGTGTGCATAATGATCGTTTTGATGAGGCTGCAAAGTTGCCGTTTCTGCCGTCATTTAGCAAAATCAAATAGTAAAAAGACAGGGTCCGCAAACCGCTGCCGGACCGGACACGGCATTTTTCACCCCGGAAAACAACGCTGACCAAAGAAAATGGCGTGTTATAATCCCGACGACTTTTGAGTTTATTAATATCTGTTACTTTTATGTTTTTGTTGAAAACTGAAAACCTGACAAATGGCGGAGCGGAAGCTACCTCAACCTGTTTCCGCCGGAAAATTTAAAAAAACCACCTTGAGTAAAGAGCGAACCATACTATTGGAATTGCAGTACCTGCCGCCGGTGCATTATTTTGCCAAATTATTTACCTACGACCGGGTACTGCTGGAGGC
>JBFIJS010000442.1:0-4393 GCA_041600595.1 Saprospiraceae bacterium
CGACGACCAGGCGGCAGGCGCGCCACATTTCGTAAGTGAGCTTTCCAAAACGTTCGTACGGCGTTTCATAAATGCCCATTTCCTCGCCCAGCCATTCCGTGTACAATGCCCAGCCTTCCCCGTAGGCACTCAGGTAGGTTTCTTTTCGGAAATCGGGCATGTCCTCCATTTCCTGGGCCAGCGAAATTTGCAGATGATGACCCGGCACAGCTTCATGGAGGGTCAGGGACGGTAAGGCATACAGTGGTCTGGCATCCAGTTTGGTCGTGTTGACCCAATATTGGCCGGCTC
This sequence comes from Saprospiraceae bacterium, assembly GCA_041600595.1. Classification (GTDB taxonomy): domain Bacteria; phylum Bacteroidota; class Bacteroidia; order Chitinophagales; family Saprospiraceae; genus UBA6168. The sequence continues at coordinate 292 of JBFIJS010000442.1, forward strand.
TCCCGTCCGTTAATGAGCCGGGGCTGTAACGGCCACTCGTGTAGGTCGGGGCGATGGCTGCCGGGACGGGTTGAACACCGTAGGCGTTGCGGGGCAATTTGCCAAAGTATTTGGGTAAAAGACCATCTACCTTTTTGGCAATATAACTGGCTTCCATTAAAATCTCGCGGGGGCTGCCGGCATAAAATTGTTCGTCGGTTCGCAGAAAACGCAGGAAATCGGCAAAGCTGCCCGTAAAGCCGATTTCATCAATAATGGCTTCCATCTCCTTCCGGATGCGGGCAACTTCCTGCTGACCAATGGCATAAACTTCTTCCGGAGTCATGTCTAATGTCGTAAAAAACCGGACCCGTTGCTCGTATATTTCCCTGCCCTGGGGCTGAGAGATGATCCCAATGTCGGGGTTTGTCACCGGAATATATTTTTCCTCCAGAAATTTTAAAAACATCTCATAGATCAGGTTCACAGCGTGCACCCTTACTTTTCCTTCTTCAAGCAGGTTCATTTTTACGGTATCGGGTAAATGCCCGGGGATGTTTTTTAGCGGTTGGTAAAAAGGACTGTCCTCCAGGTTCGTGACCACCTGAGCAGCGACCATGTCCCGGCAATTTCCCGTGAGAACCCTGGGCAATGTCCTGCCGGCGGCCATGCCTTCCATCATCAACCGCATGTTGTCGTGGGCTGTTTTTTGAAATTTTTTCAAATCCGCAAAATATTTCCGGTAGTCTGCGGTGTCCCTGAATTGTCGCCGATCCATGGAGGAAGGCAGACCGGAGTACCAACCGCCCTCGGCGTTCATCGGGACCAAATGGTTTTGAAATTCAAAATTGGCAATTTTGTCTTCTAAAATAAAAGACAAGAGCTCATGGTTAATCCGGTCTTGTTTTTCCAGTGTACCGACCGGAATGGCTGCGAGTTGCTCCCGTAATTTTTTGTAAAATTCATTTCTTTTCGCAAAGTTTTCTTTTGCAGCATAGTCAGCCATGCCGGCATCTTTTTCCTTTTTTTCAAATTCTTCATATTCATGAATAACCTGAGTTAGTGGTTGGTTTTGTCCATTTTGCAGGTTTGGGAAAATGAACAGGCAGATAAGCAGAAATGTATATTTCATAAAAAAGAGGTTGGATTGGTGAAATAAGTTTTAGTACGTTGTAACAAGTGTTTCTTTAAAAATTAAACTGGGAATGTGGGCCGAAAAAAACAATCGGGCAATTAAGTTCTTGACTGCTCGGCCCAACGGGATTTTAAGGGGGAAAAGGTGGGAACGCCACCTTTTTCCCCTTAAAATCCCTGAAGTCGCACGTTGGGGGTCAATTGAAGCTGGAAATTCCCTGCGCCGCATTTCATAAACCAATTTAGACTACACAGTATTTAATAAAGCTATGCCAAAACAGTTAATGGAAAAAGGTTTCGATTACCGTGAATTTTATATCCGGATTTTAACGCCCGGTCAGTTGTATTTGAGGTAGATTATTAGTTTTAATATCAACGGAGAGAAGCCGGATTTATCTTGAAAAATGAATTTACTATTATTCAGGATTCGAATCCATTTTGATTATAAAAGTTTTTGTTCCAAAATAAAATCACCAATCCGTTCTGCCCACAGCCGGTAAGCTAATTTTGAAGGATGCACACCATCGCTAAAAAAGTCGTTGACCGAAGAGCCTTCCAATCCCCAGTTCAATTCTCTTATTTTTTTCTGATCAAAATAAACGCCGGGAAATGCCGCAATTAATTTTTCCAGAGTTTGTCCGTAGCGGTCAACGGTTTTTCCCACAAATAATTTTACCAGCGGAGGGAATGCCGGAAACGACCGGATGGGCGGCATATTGGCAAAAACAATGGGTGTTTCCGGAAATTTATTTTGTAAAAAAATAATCACCTGAGAAATGTATTCTCTGAAAACAAGGGGACTTTTTAACCGAAAACCGTCATTGGCACCGGTACCAATGACTATTAAATCTGGGGGGTGTTGAATGGGCTCGCTCTGTAGTTTTTCCAAAATACCTTTTGAGGTCAAACCACTTTTTGCGAATACTTCCCACCTGACTTCCCGTTGTAAATGTTCTGATAAAAAAGCGGACAGGTAACCTGTGATGCCCTCCCGGTGGGTTTTAACGCCGATACCAGCGATGGTACTTTCTCCAACCGTCAATAAACGGAAGGGAGGGTGGCCTTTGCCGATAGTGCCTGTCATATCAGTGGGAGGCAACAATTTGGGTGTTTTTTTCCGGATATTATACCCCTGAAAAAACATGTACGGTAAAAATGGCAGCGCACCGGTAATTGTGAATAAATGTTTTAAAAAAATCATGTCGAAACAGAACTGGTAAATAATTTTATTGCAAAAGAAAATTATTAACGGATCAAAAGACCGACAGGCCAGGTTGTTGAAAAGCGGATTTTTTTCCCGACTGGCAATCGATTAAAATTACGTGACGTGTTCATGCTGTGCTGGTTGAAAAGTGTTTTTGAATCTCCGAGGTGTTTTGTAAATGATGGATACCAAATTTATTTTTTCGGTGTACCAATTTTTACAGAAGACAAAAACAAGAGTCCGACAAAAAAGAAAAGACTTAAAGCCAGTACCGCATTTCGCATCCCACCTGACAACTGTACCAAACCAAACCCAAAAGTGCCCATCATGGTTGATACTTTGTCCGTCACGTCGTAAAAGCTGAAAAAAGAAGTGGTGTCCTCCGTATCCTCCGGAATGAGTTTGGAGTACGTTGAGCGCGACATGGACTGGATACCGCCCATGACCGATCCGAGGATGCCGGCCAGAATATAAAACTGCATTTTTTCCTGTACAAAATATGCTGCGACACAAAGCAGCATCCAGATCAGCAGCATGCAGGTGATCGAAAATTTATTGCCTTTCCAATCGGAGACTTTGGCGAAGAATAAAGCGCCCGCAATGGCTACCAATTGCAGTACGAGGATCAAGATGATAAGGTCGGAGGTCGCAAATCCCAACTCTTTTTCGGCAAAGGTGGCGGCCAGAAAGAGAATCGTTTGTACCCCGGCATTATAAAAGAAAAAAGAAAGGAGGAACCTTTTGGTAAATTTCAGCCCCTTGAGCGCCTGCCATACTTTTTTTAATTCTTCAAAACCCTTTTTAACCAGGTTTTCGCCGGGAGGATCGGGCCGGTCGGCGGGCATTCTGTTAAAAGAAATCTGAGCAAAACCGATCCACCACAGCCCGACCATCACGAAAGCCGACCGGACCGCAATATCTTCGGAGATGCCTATTTCTTCGTGAAAAGTAATGACCAAAAGATTGGTGATCAACAATAAAATACTGCCAATGTAGCCATAGGTAAATCCTTTGGCACTGACGGCGTCGTACCTGCTTTCCGTTGCGATGAGCGGGAGGTAAGCATTGTAAAATACCAGTCCTCCGGCGAAACCAATGGTCGCCAGGATAAAACTGATGGTCCCCAGCGGCAGCGTTTTCATGCCGGTAAAAAACCACAGGGAAATACAGGACAGTGCCCCCAATGTTGTAAAAAAGCGTAAAAAAGACTTTTTTCGTCCGCCGTAATCGGCAATGCCCGAGAGAAACGGCGAAGCCGCAGCAATCAGTAAATAGGCGGCGGAAACCGCAAAGGCGTACAGGGCGCTGTCCGTCATTTGCATACCCCACATCACAAAGTTATCGTCGGTCACTCCCAGGAAATAAGGCGGAAAAAGTGCCACCGTGATAACCAGCGCATAAGAAGAGTTGGCCCAGTCAAACAAGGCCCAGCCGTTGATCGTTTTGGGGTCGTTGAGTTTAATTGTTTCGATGTCTTTCATTCAGTCAATCTTTGGCGGGAAGTTATAGCTTTCACATTATGTATTTTTGTTTTTCACACAATTCTTTGTTCCTTGTCTCAGCTTTGTGGTCCTTTTATCGCTGGCCGGGTTCCGGGAAACTTTCAGGAATGACCCGGTTGGAAAAGCGTTTTTCGGCCAGGGTGCGCGGATGAAAAGCTGGAGAAATCATGTTCATTCGGAATTAATCACATAAAAGATCTAATGCTCAATATTGCCATATTATCAAGAGGTGCCGGGCTGTATTCAACGCAAAGCCTTTTCCGGGCGGCCCGCCTGCGCGGGC
>JBFIJS010000443.1:0-4390 GCA_041600595.1 Saprospiraceae bacterium
CTATCCACGCAAACCTCTCCTGATCTTTTCTGTAATGACCGGCTTCAAATGGTCGGCAGCCTGGAGTACCAGTGCTTCGTCGGAAGGGAAAGGAACCGGCCGGTTGCCGATTTTATTTTTAGACTCCCTGGTCAGCGCTCTTTTATCTCCCGAAAAAGTGGCCGCATAATTCTCAAATATATTTTCAGCGGTGATGGGCTCCTCATGAAATATCCGGCCGGTACGGTTGTCAAAAAACTGCAGATTACCACTGACAATGGCCGACTTGGTCTGTAAGGTTTCAAAAACCCTGGCGATTATTTCTACCTCGTTAGGTTCTTTTACATCGTTGCCCAGGCTGTCTTTGAGAACATTTCCCTTTTGGTCGAGCACGTAACGCCAGCCATCTTCAATGACTTTCCGGTCGATGTATTCCCTTTCTCTGATTTGTTCGGGGGAAACGTCAATCAGTTGGAGGTTCATCACCACCCGGTAATCATATTCCCGGTTACGTTCCGGTGCGAGGTGTACTTCCCGCCACTGGCTTTCCATATCGCTGACACTGATGCGTTTGATTTCCCGCTCAAAATCTCTGGGTAGTATGGAGCGGGAGTTGTTTTCCATCTTGAATAGAACATAAACAACGCCCAGTTCGTGAGCCCGGTCCATCAGCCTCCGCTCGTCTTTATAATTGCGGAAATATTGACCGATCCGTGCAAATTGTTCAAACGATTCTCTTGCGGCTATTTTATCGCCCTGTTCTGCCTGAGCCAGGAGTCGCTTGCCTTCGATGTAATAAAAATTGGCAGCTTTCTCTTTCGATTCGTGGATCAGGCCATCGATTTTTACAAACCTGAAGTCTGCTTTATAACCATCGACATCAATCAATGGCAACAACGGCTCGATCAATTCCTGACGCTTCTTGATCTTATTATAAATCCGGTTGATCTCGACCCAATTCTCCGGCCGGCCTTCGGCTTCCAGCATTTTTGCATTGCGCATATCTGAGTTGGTCGCCCGGCGGAAAGCTTCTTCCGCAGCTTTGACATATTTCTCTTTCTTTTTCTTCTTTCCTGAAAGCTTCTTCGCACTCAGGGCAACGGCCTGGTCGAAATCACCTCTTTCGATCAATTTTTCAGGACTGGTGCAGGCGCTTGCCAATAATAAAGTCATGGCAGAAAGGAAGACGGATTTTAGATTGTTGGACATCATGGCTTTTCTTTTTGGTGAACTGAATAGCTTTATCTTTTCCACCAAGACGAGCCCCGTGACCGGGGAACCTGCTAAAATGTCGTTAAAATGAATGAATGAAGTGTTAATTCGTAGTTAGTGGTGGAAGTCAGAAGGGGTAGATGTCTGGGGAATTCGCTCCTGGTTTTCTAAAAGCCGGGCGGCAGATATCCATTGCTGGTATTGAACAGGACGTGGCTGTTTGCGAAAAATGGACGGATTTTTTCCAGCCGGATGTGCGGGCGAGTCTAAAATAAAAATGTCTTGAAGTTCGGGTGAAGTCAGACTGCACCGTTGTTTCAAGACATTTTTTTTTAGTTTTTGTAAAATAGAAACGACTGCAGGGCGGCTTATTATCGCTACGCTCTGTATTTGGTTTCCCAAAAATGGACTACGAATTTTCCTCCCAAACCATAGCCAGGTGCACGATTGTTTCGGCAGCTTTCTCCATATCCTGCACACAAACCCACTCCTGGCGGGAGTGAAAGGCATGTCCCCCGGCAAATATATTGGGGCAGGGCAGGCCCATGAAGGAAAGCCGGGAGCCGTCGGTACCACCCCGGATGCTTGATTTTTTCGGGGTGAGGCCCGTCCGGCGAATGGCCTCTTCGGCGTAGTCGGCGACTTCGGGATGTTTGTCGAGGACGACTTTCATATTGCGATATTGTTCTTTGACTTCCATCTTAGCCGTGGAGTTCGGGTAGTTTTGTAAAACATCGTTCATAATTTTTTCCAGAAAGGCCTCGTGTTCTTTAAGTTTTTCCTCCGTAAAATCACGTACGATGAATTGCAGGGTAGCCTTTTCGAGTTCGCCCGTCATACCCACCGGATGGAGGAAGCCTTCGCGCCCGGAGGTTGTTTCCGGCGAGAGACGGCCTTTGGGCAAACTGGCGAGGATGTCGCCGGCAATTTTCATGGCATGCTCCATTTTCCCTTTGGCATAGCCCGGATGAACGCTGACCCCCTGAATAGTGATGACAGCGGCATCGGCCGAGAAGGTTTCGTCTTCCAGAGAGCCGGCCGCTTCTCCGTCCATGGTGTACCCAAAATCGGCTCCGAGTTTTTTCAGGTCCGCCTTGTCGACCCCCCGGCCAATTTCTTCGTCGGGGGTAAACATGATTTTTATCGTACCGTGTTTTATTTCCGGATGGGTCATCAGATGATTGGCAGCATCCATAATCTCCGCCACACCAGCCTTGTCGTCAGCACCTAAAAGGGTGGTTCCGCTGGCCGTAACGATGTCTTTACCAATCATCCCTTTCAGGTGAGGGTGGTCAGCCATACGAATCACCTGGGAAGGGTCGTCGGGCAAGATGATATCCTTCCCCTGGTAGTTTTTATGGACGATGGGTTTGACATCCTTGCCACTGCAATCGGGAGCCGTATCCACGTGCGAGCAGAAGCAAATAACCGGGATCTTTTTATCGGTATTGGCGGGGATGGTGCCATAGACGTATCCATTTTCATCAATGTGGGCGTCCTTGATCCCCATATCCAGCAACTCCCGGACGAGGAGGTTGCTCAAGTTTTTTTGCTTTTCGGTAGAGGGGCAGGTAGGAGAGGTGGCATCGGATTGGGTATCAATTTGTACATACCGGAGAAAACGGTCGAGGACTGTGTGCTTAAGGTTAAGGCTCATTTGATTAGCTATTGGACAATGGCTGCTGGTACCTACTGGCAGAAGGCCACCAAAAGCCATTGGCATGGATTAGTAGAAGTCTGCAATTTTCGGCAATTAATTGAACATGCCAAAGTTGGTAGGAGAAATGGAATACCTTTTCTTTGCGGCCGATTAACAAATCATTAAACATATTACACGCATCGGATATACCACCCCGCTCGTTTGTGTCTCAGGCACGGGTGGCGAAAGTATTTTACCTGAAAATTGAACAAAGCACACTTGTGACTACTTAAAGAAAAATAAGTCTTTAATCCATTAGGTCGTTTGAAGATCCCCCATTCGAATTGAGAATGGAACTATCCAAACCGGTTTCTATCAGACGTTCCGACCATATTTTTTAACAAAACCATTTATTAAAATGAAGAAAATTCTTTCTTTGCTCGCAGCTTCGCTGCTTCTTGTGACTATGTTTGTATCTACTGGTTGTGAAGATGATCCATTAGTAGATCCTGTAAAAGATGCCCCCATCCTTGACCTTACTTCTTCTGATCTGACCGGCGGTGAAATTACTTTTACCCTTAGCACGGTCAGCACTGTTTCCTTTACTTTAATTGCCACACCAGGTACCGATCCATTGAATACACTGAGAATCAACGGCGTATCAGATTTAGGAAAATTGGCCGTAACGGGTAATTCCTCCGGCATTGGCTCCAATACCGTTCTGCTATCCGGTGCTGATAAGTCAGGTTTTGCCTGGGATGTTGTTTATACGCCCGACGCTGTGATTGGTGTTGAGGATATTTCTTTCTCCGTAACGGATGAAAGTTCTTTGACTTCCAACGAAGTTTCAATCCGGATCACGATCGAAGACGATCCGGGGACGCCGATCGACACCACCCTGACTGGAATCTTGTTTAATCAGGCAAACCCAGCTTCAGGTACGGGCTCACTCGATTTGGATGAAGGTAAAGGTTCTGGTGTAAACTCTGACGGTGAAGTACCAAGAGATCAGGCCGAAATCCGTGATATGGGCCTGGATTGCACAGTTGCACCGGGTGATATGAACTGGAGACGTCAGATTGGCAGCTTCAACGGCACCGAGATTCGCCAGGTTGACCTGACCCAGGTTGAAAACTTCACTTTCGATGGCGTTGCTATTAAGGAAGATATCCAGAATGCATTTGACACAGGAATCGTCCTGGGCTCAAGCCAGGTGATCAGCTGCTCTACCGGTAACCCTACTGCTACAGTAAATCATGTCAGCCAGCGGTTGGTCGTTGGTGACCTGCTGGTTGTGAAAAAAAGCAACACCTACTACCTGATCCGGGTTGATGAAGTCAACGAAGACAGTGGTCCAATGAATACCAACACTGATAACTACGTGTTGTCGATCAAGCACTAAGCCTAGGTCCATACGTTGTTTTCGACTTAACAAAAAAAAGGCAGCCCATTTTCGGGCTGCCTTTTCTCGTTTTATTCCCTAAAATTGCATTTGCCATTAACGCACGATGCTACAACCAAAAGACATATTAAGAAAATATTGGGGGTACGAAGCATTCC
>JBFIJS010000444.1:0-4380 GCA_041600595.1 Saprospiraceae bacterium
CTGATAAACCTTCATCGACTTTCAATACGACCATTTATAATATAATGAATTACTTTTCCATTTTTCTTTAACCTGTTTGTACTTTTTACTTTTTCTAATAAAAAAAAAAACGGTAGTCTGAAAAATATATCCATCCCACCCTCTCACACCAACGATTTTTTTCAGGAAACAAAGCCCTTTCAAGCTATTTTTTTTACTCCGAAACAATCGTTTAAGTAGGCAGCCTTTTTCCACCCCCGGCCTTCATTCAACAACCACTTAAACTGAAAGCCACGACAGACAAACCCTCCTGTAATTCACTATTTATTTGGCAGCAAGCTTTATTTATTCAGAAATTTTTCAATTTCTAATAGTGAGTGTTTTGTCGAGGATAGAATCTCTTGATTCAAGAGCATGAAGGTTTCTTTTTTTTCTTGATCGGTTGCTTTCAAGTTATTCACTAAAAAATCAACGAGCTTTTCTGACTTTAATTCGAGCCCCTTTTTTGATTCATCAATTTCAGATAAGGCGGATAATTTATCGAATTCAATCAATTCAATTTTTGAGTTAGCGATCGCTTTCCACGAATTATTTTTAATCACAGGCCCCTGAACCCCATTTGCCTTCGCTATGATATCAAAGATAGAAATTGATTCATCATGCAGGTATTTCCCGATACTATCTATGAGTAGTTGTTGTTTAGGTATGCTTTCCTTTATTTCTATTCTACTTTCTTCCAACTCATTTTCAATGAATGAATAAATTTGATTCAGGTATTCTTTGTCCTTTCTGTCTTCATTCCAATTATTGACCGCTAAGGCTATCAAAATCCCAAGAATTACCGGAATAATTTCTCTGATTAATTGCTTTATCTGTCTCATATCGAATCGTTTTTTATGTTGACCAGCGGAAACAGTTCTGCACCAGCGGATTAAAAAAAAACCTCAGGGCGCCAACCTCGAAATTCCCCATCCGCCATCACCATCCCGTTCGTACAAAAACCGGTCGTGCAGGCGGCTGGGTTGACCTTGCCAAAATTCAAGGGCATCGGGCACCACAAGGTAGCCGCCCCAAAAAGGAGGCAAGGGCAAAACGTCCTGCCCCTCGAACCGCTTTTGTACATCATCGACTTTTTTATCGAGGGCATCCCGGTTTTCGATGAAACCACTTTGCGGCGAAGCCCACGCACCGATCTGGCTGCCACGCGGGCGGCTTTGAAAATAAATCCGGGAGTCTTCCTCCGGAAGTTTCTCCACCTGCCCTTCGATGCGGATCTGGCGGTGCAGTTCCTTCCAGAAAAAATTAAGTGAGACAAACGGGTTATCGGCCATTTCCCGGCCTTTTTTGCTTTCGTAATTGGTAAAAAAAGTGAACCCTTCTTCCGTATAATCTTTCAGCAGCACAATCCGGCACGACGGGCGTCCGTCCGCTGTGCAGGTGCTCAGGGTCATGGCATTCGGGTCGGCAATATCTGCCTTCAAAACATCCTGAAACCAGTTGTGGAATTGACGGATCGGGCTGGCGTCCATGTCGTGGATTTCGAGGCCCTCGGAGTGATATTCTTGTCTGACGTTGTGAAGCATGATTAGGTGGTATTGTGGTAGTATGGAGGAGGCATTGGGCTGCCTGATACGCCATACACTTATTTCAAAACGCAAATGTAAAAGTATATTTTACCACCACCACCCTGCACTCATTTTTTTGGAAATAACCGGGCTGGCAACATACCGGCAACCAAGGCTGCGATCATTGTTGAGGAATAAATCACCCGACCGGCATCCTCACCGCCTTCTGTCCTATATTTGCCAATCAAAACTTTATTTATTTTGGAAAACAAAGAAACGACCTCCCTCCTGCAAGCCTTCGAGATCGACCTGCCCGACAACGAAGCCCCCCTCACCGAAGAGGAACTTTTCCAATACCTCTGCGATCGCATCGCCTGGATGATCGAGCACAACATGGAATACCTCCTCAGCCTCCTCTACCGCAACGACGTTTTGGAACATAAAATACACTTTGCCCTGTCGCCCCACGAGCCCGAACCGGCCAATGTGGCGCTCGCCAAACTCGTCCTGGAGCGGCAAAAACAGCGCATGGAAACGAAGAAAAAATACGGCAAGCAAAATGCCGACGATGTGGATGAGGAACTGCGGTGGTGATTATTTTTCCGTAAAATAATGACCATATATCAACTTGCAGATTCGCCCCATGCAAAAGGCCGACACGAAAAGGATTCCTCCTTTGAGTATAATACCAAAAGGGGTCGCAGTGGAAACAATCAAAAATATTGGAAACATGATAGCTTGAAAGCGGGGATAGGGTGAATGATCCGGGTTTGTTCTAAAAAAAAGAGGGGGAAAATAAAAGCCGACGGTGTGGGCCGGAGAGGGAAGTTTTTCAAGAGGGCCAAAGTCCGTGCCTAAGTGCCTGTTTTTCAACAAGTTCCCGAATTTTAATGGAAAATTTTCCAGTTGCAAACAAAACAACTGTCCTGCCTACCCTATCCCCAACAGCGCTTTCACCGTCGGCAAAACCACCTCTCCCCGGGCTGGGTCAAATTCACTTTCCTTTTCATCCCGTTGCGTCACCTGTCCCTGTTTGGCCAACCCCATCATGCGCTGCCGTTCGGGCGGACTGAATTTGGAAAACGAGCGACGCAATACGGCCAGTACATCACTAAAATGATCTTCGCTCAATTCGGCGACCCACTCATCGAGGAGGTTCCACAGGGCATGGTTGTGCAGGAGGACGAGCCCGCTGCCGACGAGAAAGCCCTCCAGCCACTGCGCAGCTTCCAACGGAGCCGAGGCCCGGGAAAGCGCATACCGCATGCGGGTGGCAGCTTCATTTTCCGAAAGGATTTTTTTGTCAAACAAAATGCGGGTACATCCTCCGGTGATGAGGCCATTGACCTGCGGTGCGGTGGCGATTTTCTGCAAAGTCCCGTGCCATTGCTCGTCGAAAGCCGTGTCGTTGAGCAGGCCCATGGCCCGGTTCACTTTTTGGATTCGATGAAAAGCATCGCCGGAGGCATCCTCATCCAGGTTGGCGACGGTGCCGGGCAGGCCGATGCAAATCCTCGGCACGAGGTGACTGACCACTTTTTCCACCGTGCGAACGTCGGTGCCGCGGGTGTTTCCGTATTTGACGATCTGCACCAGCGGCGGCAGGGCATCCATCAGGTGATACACGTCGGTGGTAACGGCGGCGAGGTTCTCCAGTTTTTGCAACAGATGGTCGAAGGCCGAAGGTAAATCAGCATTGAGAGATTTTTGCACCAGATCGGTCAGGGCGGGCAGGGCCGTTGTTTCGTCGGTTTTTTTCTGTAAAAAATGGACGCAGGCTGCCTCCACGGTATTGCCCCAGGCTCCCATTTCGATGATGCGGATGGCCAGGTCCGGGGCCCATTTCATTTTCCAAAATTCTTTTAAAACCCCGGCTGTCTGATAGCGCTCCACGTCCTCCTGGCGCCCCCAGTTGATGTCGAGCAGAAGCAGGCGATGGAGGAGTTGACTTTTCAGCTTGTCGGTATCGTTCCGCAGTTCGATGCCCTTGGGCCGGCCGTCTTTATCCACCCCTTTGAGCCATTGTTCCTCGGTATTTTCCCAATATTCACTCATGCGGGCGGATTTGATCGTAGCCAAAATATCAGCGTGCAAAGGTACCGTCGGGACGCTATCGGGCACATGGCCAACCTTGCTGCCGGTGATCAGTTTTTGCTCGATGAGTTCCAGTTTCTCGGGGCTGCCCTCGCAGATGGTCGTCACGGCTGCCTCTTTCAATTCATCGATACCCGGTACGGCCAGTCCCCGCAAGGTAGCCAGCGTTCGGGCCAAACGGATGGCTTCAATCACATGGGCCGAGGAGGCGTCGAGATCTTCCGCCCGCAAGAGCCGGGCCACCTGTATCATCCATTGCGTGGCGGCATCCCCTACCCCACCCGCTCGTTTTTCCGACAACAACAACTCGTACCAGGCGGGTGAAACGACACCGGAACCATAGCCGCTGGCGAACGTCATCCGGTCGTAGCTCCAGGGTATCCAGGTCGCAGTTGTTTTTACTTTTTTGATGCCTTTGCCGGGGTCGCGGAATATTACCTTTCCCGCTGGGAAGAGGGAGACCGGGGTGCCAGGGAAGATGCCCGCAAGGCCGTACGCGCATTTTTTGCCTTTACGAAGATCTTCCAGATCGGCCAGCCGCGTGCCATGTATTATGCTGGCTGGAGTGAGTGGCTGGACGACAAGCCCACCCGCTTCCAGCAAACCCTGAACAAGGCCGCCGAACAGGCTAAAAACCTGGACATGCCCTACGAGGAAGGCTTGATTTATTCCCTGCTTGGCACCAAGCTCAATGGGAAACCATCCGAGGATTACCTGCAAAAGGCAAAGGGGAAATTTATCC
>JBFIJS010000445.1:0-4371 GCA_041600595.1 Saprospiraceae bacterium
ACGCTGCTCACGGCGCTGGTGTCCGACGTCAACTTCTTCGTCGGCTTCAACGGCAACTTCGGCGACGACGACCTGACCGTCGAGGACAGCGTCGGCTTCACCGCGACCGAGGGCGCGCTGGCGTTCGCGATGATCATTCTTTAAACGTCATCTCACTGTACATGGCGTGGCCGATGCCATCCACGATACCACCTTCGACCTGATTTTTAGCCACAATCGGATTGACGACGATGCCGCAATCTACCGCACAGCATACTTTTTTCACCTTCGGCTGGTTGTCTTCCATGACAACATCAAGTACCTGGGCGACATAGGAGTTGTGACAAAAATAAGCGGATAGTCCGCGGTGGACACCCGGCATATCCTGCCCCCAGTTCGCTTTTTCTTTGACCAGTTTCAACACGCCGGCGTACCGTTCGGCTTCGTAATCGTTGTTTTCGCCGACCGGGTTTTTGGATGCCCGTTCGAGGAGTTCGAGGCGGAAGTCGAGTGGGTCTTTGCCGGCAGCTTCGGCCACTTCATCCAGGAAAGCCTGTTCGGCACCGGCGATGAAATTGGAGCGCGGAGCCCGCCAGGCACCGGCAGAAATGGTAGAATCACTTTCGTGATTTTCCGCTAAATAATTGTCGACCGCACCGGCCGGGAAGCGATTGGCAAAGACGGGACTGCCGTGCGTACCGGCACCCCGCACGTGAAAACCGATGAGGTTATTATTTTCGTCGAGTGCAGCCCGGTAAGTCACCTTGTAAGCCGGGCGATATGTGCCTTGTGTCATGTCGTCCTCGCGGGAGTAAACGAGTTTGACGGGAGCGTTCATTTTTTGGGAAATAACGGCCGCTTCGACGCCGAAATGTCCGTACAAACGCCGGCCAAATCCTCCACCCATGCGGGTCATCATGATGGCAATTTTATCTTCCGGCAACCCCGTTACCGCCGAAACCGTTTTGCTCAAAAATTCAGGTGTCTGGATAGGCCCGATGAGCTCGGCCTTGTCGGCGGTGACATGGGCGAAGAAGTTCATCGGCTCCATGGTATTGTGCGCAAGCAGCGGCGCTGAGTAGGTGCGTTCGACAACCTTGGCCGCTTTGCGGAAAGCGCCATCAGGATCGCCATCTTTCCGGGCAGCTTCTTTGGGAGCGGTCGCTACCAGTTTAGTGAGGCGGGCCTCGTGGTCAGCGCTGCTTTCCAGTTCTTTATCTTTTTCCCATTCGATGTTCAATGCCTTTTTGGCTTTCATTACCTGCCAGGTGGTTTCCCCGACAATGGCAACCAGTTCGGGGAAGGCATTGGTGTCGGACCACTGTTTTTCCACTCCTTCCGGGTAACTGTTGAAGGTAAAAACATCCTTGATGCCGGGCATGGACTTGGCAGTACCGGCATTCAGGGTTTTGAGTTTCATGCCGAAAGCCGGCGGGTGTTCGATCATGGCGATGAGCATTCCATCTGCCTGATAATCAAGCCCAAACAGCGGTTCTCCCATGGCAATCTTCTGGCCATCGACGTTGCGACGGTCCGTTCCGATGATTTTAAAATTCCTGGGATCTTTCAATTCCACCTCTTCCGGTACCGGTATCCCGGCAGCGGCAGCGGCGATCTCACCGTAGCCGATTTGCTGCTTGCTGGCCTGGTGATAAATGATGCCGGCATCGGTTGTCAGTTCTTCGACAGGTACTTGCCATTGTTTGGCCGCTGCTTCCAGGAGCATGCGGCGGGCAGTAGCCCCGGCCATACGCAAACCTTCCCATCCATGCCGGATAGATTGGCTGCCGCCGGCCAGTTGCCGGGTATATTTTTTAGTGTCCAGTCCGGCTTGTTCGACAACGACATGTTGCCAGTTGACATCCAGCTCTTCAGCCACGATCATGGGCATGGATGTTTTTACATTTTGGCCGATTTCCGGATTGGGAGAAAGAATGGTAACGATTCCGTTGTCGCCAATTTTTAAAAAGGCGTTGATATCGAACCACTCCTTGGGCATGCTGATTATTTCTTCGGGGGTTGGTTTGCAGGAGGCCAGCCAGCTGAAGCCCAGGACCATGCCACCACCGGCAGCGGCGGAGGTTTTCATGAATGACCTGCGGTTATAGGAAGTTTTTACTAAAGTCATTTTTCTAATTTTTTAATGTATAAAAAATTGGTTGAAGGAAAAAAGGAGACATAGATGGTTGGCCCGGGCAGTCAATGGCAGACTGCTCAAAGAGGACCATTGCCATCATTATCCCATTTTTTGGGCGGCTGTTTTTACTGCTGCGTGGATGCGGGTGTAAGTACCACAGCGGCAAATGTTGCCGTTCATGGCTCCCGAGATTTTTTCGTCATCGGGGTTGGGGTTATCTTTCAGAAAAGCAGCCGCTGTCATGATCTGCCCCGCCTGGCAGTAGCCGCATTGGGGCACATCGTGCTCGATCCAGGCTTGCTGCACCGGGTGGTCACCTTTTTCAGATAGGCCCTCGATGGTAGTGATGGCCTTGCCTTCTACATTGGAGATGGCGAGGTTGCAGGAGCGCATGGCCATGCCTTCCACGTGGATGGTACAGGCACCGCAATGGGCAATACCGCAGCCATATTTCGTTCCGACGAGGTTGAGATGGTCGCGCAAAACCCACAGTACCGGGGTATCGGCGTCGACATCCACCTGCTGTTTTTTTCCGTTGATGTTGAGATTGAAGATTGCCATGATGGAGATGATAGGGAGTAAAAAGAAATTTACCGAAAAATCAGAGGTCAGGTAGCTGGGTGGCCGGATGATGTATGATGCCGACCCTTCAGTGAACTCTGATTTCTCTCAGTGGCAATTTTATTTTTACCAAACCCTTTTGGTTGGTCAATGAATTATTTTTGAGTTGTCCGGGATAAAATTTTTTGTAGCTAAATAGTGGAAAGGTGCATTTTGTTGTAAAAAAGTAGTTGGCTCTTAAAGATTCTTGCAGTGCCCCCTTATAAAACACTTTATCTCACGCAGCCTGACAAAGATATTATTTTTTTGGGGAATGTCGGACGACAGAATTTTGCCCATCGATCTCTGTCAACGCCCGATGGTATTGATTTTCATGGTCACAAACCCAACGACGGAGCCGTCTTTCCCCATTCTCAGGTCTGCCTGTAAATATTGATCGCTGTTTCTGAGCCATCTTTTCTCCAAAATGCCCAGGTATTCCCGGAAGAAAATATCGTACACCTCCGGGTCGGCACCGGGAACGACAACGTGGATGCGGCCTTTTCCGGGGGATCGACCATTGCCGGGGAGAATGGTTTCCAGATAAAACATACCGAGGTCGTTGGTTTGTAAGGTGCCGCTGAGTCGTGCCGTACTTTTATCATTCGGGTCGGCCGGGTTGTAATTGCCGGTATGATCAGCCTGGTAGATTTGTACGAATTGGTTTTTCAGAGGAGTCATATTATGCTGCCGGAGTAGCTTACCACAAATAATGAGGCGCTGGCCCGACTCGTTGTCTTTGGCCAGTCGTAGCTGGTGTCTGGACCGTAAAGCCCGAAACCCCTGAATGCGGAAGTGGTCTTTTTCGCTGATCGGTTGAAGTGTATGGTCAGCTTTACAGGCCGGAAAGTATAGTCCGGCCAGCATGATCAAAAGAAAAAATGGTGGTGTTGTATTCAAAATTCGCATATTCCTAAAGATTTTATGAATTTTCAATTTTCCGCAGCAAGCCGGAATCGGGGGCGGCAACTCCGGGAGAGGATGTGGCTGCAATAATAGGGTGCAAAAATTTTTCGGGCCAGTGGAAAAGCTAATTTTGCATCCTCTGTTGCCTATTGTTTTACCTTCGGTTTTGAGAAAAGCGGGGAAGGTGCCCGCGCCCGGCGAAATGTTTTTTCCGGAAAAAAAATTTCGGTTAGAGGTAAGTCCTGGTCCCAGGGCGTCGTACAAACCGTTTCCTTTCACGGGAAAGGAACTAACTGTAAATCTACCGGGCCGGGCAAAAGTTTAGACCCCCTTTTTTCGTAAACTTGCGCCTTCAAAAAAAGGCTGCCCGGAAATGTCTGGCCGAAGATCTGCCACAGAAGTAGGGCCGGACAAAAACAAGCACCAATAAGGAAAAAACAAACTGATAAACAACAACAACTAATATGGAACTGGTAATGCCCAACCTGGCGAGCGCAGAAGTTTGGATGAGTCTCCTGACTTTGACATTTCTGGAAATAGTGCTCGGTATTGACAATATCATCTTCATCTCCATTGCGGCCAACAAGCTGCCCAAAGAAAAGCAAAAAAAAGCGACCAATGTGGGGCTGATACTGGCGATGGCCATGCGGATTCTGCTGCTTTTTGGTATTTCTGCGCTGGTAGCGATGAGCACCCCCTGGCTTGAGATCAATACATCATTGATCCAGGGCGGCTTCTCCGGGCAAAGC
>JBFIJS010000446.1:0-4368 GCA_041600595.1 Saprospiraceae bacterium
CCGAGCAGTCTCATGCCTCAAAGCGAAGTGAATCCTTCGGCCCACTTGCAGGAAAAAAAATTAAAGCAAATTTAAATTACACGGTATTTAGCTGGGTGCCATCCCTCTATGATGCAAGCTTATTTATCTGACAATTCAACGACGCTGTGCCCCTATTTCGCACCACAAATGGCTGATATTCAATGTAAAAAAAGCTGACCTGCGACTAATCAATGACCGGAATACTGACTATAAACACCCCGGCCTGATCTTCCACTTTTACCTTTTTATTGCCCAACAGCCGGTAGCCCTGCACAATGCTTTGCAGACCAAAACGAGTCGATTTTTCTTTGGTCAGCTTGGGTTGTATGGCATTACTGACCACAATGTACCGGTCGCCTTCCATCCGGATATCGACCGTGAGTGGTTTGCTTTTGGAAATCACGTTGTGCTTGACGGCATTTTCCACTAATATCTGCAAAGTGAAAGGTACGATGTAAAACTGCCCTTCTTTCACATCAATGTTTAAGTGAAAATTATTGCCATAGCGCTTCTTCAGCAGAAAGTTATAATTGTGCAACAGTTCGATCTCCTCCTGAATAGGAATGAGTTCCTTGTCCCGCAGCTGCATGATCTTCCGGTAAAAATCGGAGAGGTTGTCCACGTACTCGACCGCCAGTTGGGGGTTTTCCTCAATGACCGAAATAAGGGTATTAAAACTGTTGAATAAAAAGTGCGGATTGATCTGCGCTTTGAGCGCGGCCAGTTCGCTCTCGGCCCGGTCTTTTTCCAGCAGGTTCACCAATTGCACCCGCTTGTCGCGGCTTTTTTGGTACCAGTAGAAAAAACTGCCGACGGAGGCCAGCAACAATACAATAAACCACCACCTCCTCCAGATGGGCGACCTGATCTTGAACTGATAACTGACAACCGGTTCATCTGACCAGGCGTCGTTTTCCGTACTGGTCACCTCAAAAGTATACTGGCCGGGCGGCAGGTTGGAATAGGTTGCCCGCCGGTCTTTCGACTCAATCCAGCTCAGGTCATAGCCCTTCATCCGGTACCGGTATTTTACGATCTGCGGGTCGGTGTACCACAACCCCATATAACTGAAAATCAAGTGGTTTTCATGGCTGGCAAACGAATGGACGCTCCGAAAGTCAACGGGTTCGAGAAAAACGAATACATTATTGAGCAGGGTGCGGGGGTGTATTTCCAGCGAGTCCTTGAGGGAGGTATATTTAATGATTTTATTATTACCGGCAATCCAGATATTGCCGTAAGGGTCGGTACAGACGGCGTTCAGGTTGGGATCGAGCCGACTGACTCCCACTTCGTTGTCGTAATAGATGAGGTGTTTTGATGACGGGTCCAGGAGGTCGATCCCCGTCGGGTGAACGATAAGAATTTGACCGTTGGCATCGGTGGCCAGACTGGTAATTTCTACATCCCGAACCCCCTCCTTTACCGTCAGGTGCAGAAAATTTTCCCCATCAAATTCAAAAATGCCGGCCTTGTCGGTACTCAGCCAGATATGGCCCTGCTGATCCTCTGTAATGGAATACACGGCATGAAGGCGAAAGTCCTCTTCCCGAAGGCTGTCCGTATGCACGTGGGTGGCGTGAGAGAAATTTTTCAAAACACCATGGTCCAGTACGCTGAGCCCTTGCCCATCGGTACCGAACCACACCCGTTGGCGGCTGTCTATGAAGACTTTATAAATAAAATTTGACCCGAGCCCGGTTGTTTTGTCGAGACTTCGAAAGGCCATGTTACCGCCTTTCAACACATCTCCGTCGTACCGAACTTCCAGTACACCACCAAAAGTTGCCAACCAAACCACGCCGTCCTGGCCGTCCATCGAAAAAATGTTACCGTCTTTCAGGCCATTTTCCACCGTCAGGTGAAAGACTTTTCCGTTATCCGGCTGGTAGATGTACACCCCGGCCCCGAAGGTCCCGATCCAGATATTGGCAAAATCATCCTCGAACAAACTCACAATATTCAATTTCAGGGAAGGCAAGTGTTGTTGAAAGCGGCTATTGCCTTTTTCATCCACCCGGTGTACAAATAAGCCATCGGAGGTGCCCGCCCAAAGGCGATTACCGGAGTCGCACAAAACGGCCTGGGTGTTTTTGAAATCTGTTTCAACGAATTCAAACTGGCGGTTGGCGCTGTGAATACCGTGGTTGGAGGTGAGAACCCAGATATTGCCTTCGATGTCTTTGTGCAGGTCGGCCACCTTGGTATTTTCCAGCTTCGGCAACGGCGTCAGCTCTTTATTGGTAAGGTTAAATCGCCAGATACCCTGCCCGGCCGTACCGATCCAAAGGTCTGTGCCTGCAAATAATTCCAGGCAATTCACCACCCCAAAGGAGGTCTGAGGTAAAGGATAAGTAAACGATTTTGTCCCGGGGTCGAACAAACAGACGCCACCATCGTAGGTGCCCACCCACAGTCGGCCCTGGTCGTCAGCGAGAACGGCCTTGACAATGTTATCGGGTAAACCGTCTTCCACAGAAAAATTTTCCACCACCTTGTTCTCTTCAAAAAAGTCGCAATGGCTGAGGCCCCGGTCGGTACCCACCCAAATTTTACCATGTTGCCCCGCCACCAGGGTGTAAATGTCATTGCCGGGCAATCCGTCTTCCTGATTGAAATTGTAAACTCTTTTTTCGTCAAACAAATAAACACCTTCTCCGTAGGTCGAGAACCAGATATGGCCGCGGCCATCCTCCGCAAAACCATTGACCGCCACCCGGGGAAGGCCCTCTTCGGGTTGCCAGGCCCGGAGTTGTTGGTTGTGGAAATGGTAAATCGAACCATCCTCATAGCCAACCCAAAAGCGGCTTTTACTATCCCGGAACACTGACCGGACATGATTGCTGGTAGCGTCTTCTTTTAAAATAGGGTGAAACTCAATTCCGTCGTACAAAAACAGCCCCTGCGTTGTTCCCAGCCACAAGGCACTGTTCTCATCTTCAAATATCAACTCGGCTTTTGCTTTTTGAAACTGCTCCCCGAATTCGTGGGATTTGAAAAAAGGAACCTGGGCCCAGACTGGTGCCACCGATAGAATAATCAGCAATATGGTCCAAAGTCCTTTCACATTTTTTGTTTTGTCAATTGCGCCTCGATGTCGATTACAATTTCCCCGGCAATTTTTTGATTGACTATTTTGGGAACCACAATATCGTGCTCGCTCAGCAGGACGGAAAATTGGGCCAGCAGGTGCAACTGGTCGCCGACCACCCTGACCGTACTTTTGATGATGCGCTCCCGGGCAACGCCGTGTAACTCCAGTTTCCCCTTGGCCCGGACCTGGTACAGGCCGTCTGCGGAGAAATCAACATCCTCGATTATTTTTCCGGTAAAACGGGCATCCGGAAAGCGCTCACTTTCCATATAGTTTTCGATGAAATGGTCCTGTTGCAGGGAACTGTTGAAGCCGGCAAAGCTGCTGATATCCAGTCGGAACGAAAAAATTTTTTGCTGGGGGTCGATTGTTCCGTTGAGCTGTGTCGAGTGAGCTTCAATCATTTCCAGGGGAGCATCAGACACAAAATGAACCAGGCCATTATTCGTGAGGAATACATGGCCCTCCTGGGAAAATACTCCCCGGACGATGATCAGGCTGAAAAATAACAACAGGCCCCTGGCCCGGATTTTTACCGGAATTTTGCTCATTCAACAAAGATATTTAACCCGGGCTCTTATCGGAAACAGGACCGGGGCAATAAGAGATAATTGACGCTGAATGAGAAAATGGGCTTACCAAACGATGCTTGATTGCTGCTTTTTCTTCTTTTTCCCCTGGGGAAACTGTCCGGAGAGCTTGGCTCAGATTGCCTGTTCCTCTTACACAAGAACCAAAAATGCCGGCCGTTTTCTCCCGGTCAACCCTTCATTTTTCCATTTCAGCAACCATTATTGCACCGATAGAAGCCAGATAGGTACTTTCGGTCAAATTTAAGCCGGGAATCCTGCCCCGCTCCGGCAAAGAAACAAACGATCATCCCGGAGAACTTAGTGCTGTGTAATTTAAGTAGGTTTAAAAAATCCGGAGCAGGAAAAGTCGCTCGGTGCCCAGGCCGCCGAGCAAATCGAAAAACAGATCGGCCTGGTAAACGACCCTGAGCTGACCGCGTACGTCAGCGCGATCGGTCAACGTCTGGCCGCCGATTCGCCGCGGCAGGACATGGAATACCGGTTTTACGTCGCCGACATGGAGGAGCCGAACGCGTTTGCTCTGCCCGGCGGTTACATCGGCGTGCATTCCGGGTTGCTGGAGGCGACACGCAGCGAAGACGAACTGGCCGGCGTCGTCGCCCACGAAATTGCACATGTCACGCAGCGGCACATTGCGAGGGCTATTCACGCGAATCAGCG
>JBFIJS010000447.1:0-4359 GCA_041600595.1 Saprospiraceae bacterium
GAATGGAGGAAGGGTATGTCCAACTTAAATTTACCCCGGTACAATCATCAGTAGATGCACTTAAACCTGTTGGAGTAGGTACGCTGGATATTGAGGCTGATTTTTCCCAATCAAACACGGTGTCAGGAGTTTCATCGTCAAGAGCTTTACCTGTTACTCTCAGGTAAATAGTACCATTGTCGAGAACATTATTGGGTAAATTATTGATAGTGACCTCCACGAAGGCAGAATTATCGCAGTCTCCAGTAAACGAATAGGTTACTGAGTACCCATTATCTGCCACAGTTGACCCTGAGCAACCGCCATAATTTCCAGAATGAGCGAACTGAACCCAATTGCCAGAATCATTTTTGAAGTAATATTTTGCATGATCTAAATAATCAGAATCACAAGTTCCGCAATCATCAAAATAAGCCAGTAATTTTATTTTTGCGGTCCCATTACATTCATTGTAAGAAACTGTAAAATCGCCAGTACCCCATATTTTCGCTTCCGCCGCCACGTAAAAATGGACGAACGTCAGTATAAGGGATAGCTTTAAGTAATATTTTAAGTGTTTTTGAAAAAAAACACCCGAATATCGATTTAAAGATAATCGCTTGAAATCATAAAAATTTTTCATAAAAATGTGTTTAAATATTTGAGTATAGGAAATTCACAAAGTCATTAAAAATCAAAGGAAAACCAATAATCCTAGGAAAGGTAAAATAGACCTGTTTGGATGGAAAAATCTTTGGAAATTAAGGATAAACTGTTTTTCATTTGATTAATTATAGAGAAGAAAACAGCAAGCTGATGAGTCCGGAAATAAAAATACCTCCGCAACCACTGTTGCTTCGTTTTCAATAAATGCCATACCGGAAATCGTTGCTTTTAATTTACATGAATCGGAAAAAACAGAACGGGAGAGCAGAAGTTTGTCCTGTTTTAAATTTGGAATATTGACTGTCAGGATGTTTATGTCCGAATGGGTGAAAAATCGTGAGGCCGTAGTTTCAGTCAGAGAAGAGAATTTACTTGTTAAAAAATGAAGGTAACATCTATCACAAATAAAAAAAAATTTACGCTTCAATAAAAGTGCCTGTAAATCCGTCAGTTAGAAGAACTAAACGACGTTTTAGGGGTTCGTTATTATTCAATCAGTTGATAGTTTGTTGCTTATAAATGAGATAAAAATGAATTCAACAATTTAATAATTTTATAAAATTCCAGAAAAAAAGGCTTGTAGGTGATTGTATTTGAAAAAGTGTCCCTTTAAAATTCCGGAGTAGCCATAATCCATCTTTCATGATCCGGACCATTATTTAATGATTATGTAATTTTTTACAAACTTGTTTTTAGTGATTTACATATTTCATGTCATTTTAATTTAAAACCAGAAATACCCGGTTAAATATTGCTCATAGGTATTTATTGGTATTATTCAGATTTAGCTATTTTTCCGAGAATAATTTAATTTCTTGATGTGACAGGGAAAAAATGTTAGGATCATCTTGTGCAATTGATTTATATGGTCTGACATTGAATAATACAATCAAAACTGCCAGACAGATAAAAACTGAATAACCTGATCGTTTTACCGTAACATGGCACTGGTTCGTTTGGAAAGAAATTTTTATTACGCTGCACTTAAAGTATTTTGCGCCGCATCAAAGAATAACTCGTAAATGATGGTCAAGCGGATGTTTTTTATCGTGGTTGGTTTATTTGGGTTGGGCTTTTCCTACAGTCAGGAAGTGCCAAAGGTCATCCATTTCACGAAACAAGACTACCGGGCACAAAACCAGAATTGGGACATCGCTCAGGGGGCTGACCATCAATTGTTTGTAGCCAATTCCGGTGGACTGCTCCAATACGACGGGGTGCGTTGGCGGCTGCATGCAACGCCCTCCGGGCAAATTATTCGGGCAGTTGCAGCGGATGCCACAGGAAAAGTTTTTGTCGGTGGCTTTGAAACCATGGGGTATTGGGAGGCAGGTCCGGACGGGAGTTTTGCCTACCACTCACTTATCGGTCTAATGGCCGGCAACAGTCTTGGCAACGAAGAAATATGGCATATTTTATTGCTGCCGGGAAAAGTATTGTTCCAATCGTTTTCCACAATCTATAGTTATGATTACCAGCAGGTTACCGTCGTTCAGCCGCCGGGGAATATCATGTTTGCCAGAAGGGTAGGGGACGAAACCATCGTTCCTGTCATCAATGATGGTCTCTACCTTTTTGAGGAGCAGGGCACTTTTACAAAAATTCCCGGCAGTGAATTGTTTGCCGACAAGGTAGTGTCAGGAATTTTGTCTGACGGAACGCAGGGGATATTGGTTGGTACCCAAAAGAACGGGGTCTTTGCCGGGCAGAACGGCACGTTTTCTCAATGGGAAACTCCGCTTAACAAGAACTTGATCAACATGCAGCTCAATCAGTGCCTGCGGTTAAAAGATGGCAACTATGTCTTCGGTACCATCCTCGGTGGCATCCATATTGCTACGGCGCAGGGAAAACTGGTGCGGGTGATCAACCAGGAAAAAGGCCTGCAAAACAATACCATTCTCTCCCTGCTGCAAGACCGGGCCGGCCAACTCTGGGCGGGCCTCGACAATGGTCTCGATCAGATCGTACTCGATTCCCCCCTTCTCTTTTTTCAGGATAAAACGGGCGAGATCGGAACGGTTTACGCAGCGGCGATCTTTGATGGAAAACTGTACCTGGGTACCAATCATGGCGTTTTTTATAAATCCTACCCTTCGGAAGAGGCTGGAGCTTTTCAACTGGTAAATGGTAGTCAGGGACAGGTCTGGGACTTGCAGGTCTTTGATAACCAATTAATTGGAGGTCACAACTCCGGCACTATCCGGATCACAGACGATAAAGTTGAATTTCTTTTCGACGACACCGGCATCTACACTACGACCAGCCACCCCGATCGCCCCGACCTATTGTTGCAGGGTACTTATACCGGTCTCATTGTTTTTCAGAAAAATCGATCGGGAAGCCTGAACCTGGCCCACACCATCGAAGGTTTTGCCCATCCGGCCCGAAAACTGCTTTTCGACGACACAAACCGGCTGTGGGTTTTGCATGCCCGCAAAGGATTATTTCGCCTGACTCTTGACGAAGGTTGCCGGCGTTCCATCAAAACCGAGACCTTCCTGGAGCAGGATGGACTGCCTTCCTTGTTTCAGCTGGACATGGTGCGAATGGGGGAGGAAATTATTTTCCAATCGGAAGACCAGTTTTTCATCTACGATGACCGCAGCGGGCGTTTTCTCAAAAAAGAAAATATGGCGGGCGTGCCTCTGGCCGGAGGGGAATTCCTTCTGCAAGGTGGCCGGGCGGGGGATTGGTTCAAAATTTTCCCCGATCAGGTTCATTACTTCACCGGAGATCAGCGTGCCGTTTTTTATTTGCCACTGGTTCGGGGCAATGAGCGCATCGTAACGTTACCCGGAGGTGACTACCTTTTCTGTCAGGATGACGGGTACGCTATTTTACCCTTCCCGTCGGTCTTGTCGGAGCCTGTTGCCGACTCACCGCCTCCGCTGATTACCGGTATTTCGCTGGGAAAACAAAACATACAGCTCGAAGGCGTAGCGAGACTGGCGCAACCCTACACTTTCGGACCTGCCGAAAACCAGTTGACGTTTCAATTTGCCTGTCCGCATTTTATCCGCCGGCCAGCCATGCGTTACCGGCTGTTGGGGTTCGATGACAATTGGTCGTCCTTTGAAACGACCTACAGTAAAGAATTCACCAACCTGCCGCCGGGCGAGTACCGGTTTGAACTCCAATCCGGGTTGTCCGAAGAAATTACCGCGTTTGATTTTTCCATAGAACCTCGTTGGTACCAGACGGTTTGGGCTCAAATTGCCTATACATTACTTTTTCTATCGGCCTTTTTTCTTTTGTTAAAATGGCACGAACGCCGGATGGAGCACCAGCGGCGACAATTGGAAGCGGAAAAAGAACAGGAGCTGGAGCGGCAGCGAACCCATGCTAAAAATGAATTGCTGCAGGCAGAAGTGCTGAATAAAAGCCGCATCCTCGCCGATACAACCATGAACCTCATCCGTAAAAACGAAATGCTCACCAAAATCAAGGAGGAACTCGAACAGGCCACCCGGAAAAAGAGTCACGAGACACCGGCCCGGGTACTGACCAAAATGGAGCACCTCATCGATGCGCACCTGAGCAGCGAGGAAGACTGGCAAGTGTTTGAGGCCAATTTTAACTTGCTGCACGATCAGTTTTTCAAACGTCTCAAAGAGCAATATCCCAACCTCACCCCCGGAGACCTCCGGCTGGCGGCTTATCTGAAAATGAACCTGTCTTCCAAGGAAATCGCACCGTTGCTGAATATTTCCA
>JBFIJS010000448.1:0-4358 GCA_041600595.1 Saprospiraceae bacterium
CCGGCTCCAGTTGATTTTTTCCGGGAAAAAATGCCCGACTCTTCGTTTGCCCGCTACTTGCGGGAATTGCCACTCAAACCGGCCGGCAACCCGGTACTTCTCTACAACGGTGATAAAAAAGCAAATCAACAGGGCCACGCTGCCGTCATCGATCTGGATACTGGCGACCGGGATTTACAGCAATGTGCCGACGCAATCATGCGCCTGCGGGCAGAGTATTTATTTGCGCAAAAAAGGTACGGGGAAATTCAATTTCATTTCGTCAACGGGTTTCTTGCCGACTACCAGCAATGGCGGAAAGGCATGCGCATTGCCGTAAACGGCAACAACGTCAAATGGGTGGTAAGTAATCGTGAATCAACAAGTTATGAGAGTTTTAGAAACTATCTAAACATGGTGTTCGCCTATGCCGGGACCCCGTCCCTGCAAAAAGAACTGATACCGGTAAACGCCGGGAATATGGAAATTGGCGACGTTTTTATCCAGGGAGGCAGTCCGGGTCACGCAGTAATAGTTGTGGATATGGCGGTGAATAACCAGACTGGCAGGAAGGTGTTCCTGTTGGCTCAGAGCTATATGCCCGCACAGGATATTCATATTTTAAAAAATCCAGCAAACGAGACGATTAGCCCCTGGTACGAACTGGATTTTGGTGCAAAACTGGAAACACCGGAGTGGTTGTTCAGCCGGGAGGATTTGAGGCGGTTTGCAACGTGGCCTCGCTGACGGCTTTCCTCTACTGTGAAGAAATGTTACTGCGACCAGGCAGTCGGTTCCCGGTCCCACCGGTGTTTTTTCAGCTCCAGCAGCGTATCGTATTTCAATCCAAAGCCATCACTACAACCCATGTTGGATTCCACGTGGCGGATTTGCCGCATACCGGGGATGACCGTGCTTACATCCTGGTTGCTTAAAATAAAGCGCAACGCCATTTCGGGCATATCCATTTTCGGAGGAATGATCGGCCGGAGGGCATCGGCATGCTCTACGCTGGAAATTAAATTTTCCGGTACGAAATACGTGCTGCGCCAGTCATCTTTCGGGAAAGTAGTGTCTTTGGTAAAGGTGCCGGTCAGGGTGCCTTCATCGAACGGGACCCGGGCGATGACCGCCACATCGAGCTCCCGGCACAGCGGGAAAAGTTCGTCTTCCGGATTTTGATCAAAAATATTGTAAATGACCTGAACGGAATCGACCAGGCCGGTGCGTAGCGTTTGGAGAGAATTATTGGGTTCCCAACGGTTGATGCTAATGCCCCAGGCTGCTACTTTGCCTTGCTGCGTTAACTTTTGGATGACTTCTTTCCACTCATCTTGGTCGGCCCAGGCGTCTTCCCAGACATGGAATTGCATCAGGTCAATTTGATCTACACCCAGATTTTTGAGGCTGTGTTCGACGTATTCGACGATGTAGTCATTCGGAAAAACGTCTTCGATCCGAAACCCGCGACGGGAAGGCCACTGCCGGTTTTTGGGTGGGATTTTGGAAGCTGCGTACAGTTTTTTACCCGGATGTCGTTTGATCAAAGCGCCCAGCAATGTTTCACTTTTCCCGGCTCCGTAAGCCCAGGCTGTATCGAAAAAATTGCAGCCCAGTTCCACCGAGCGGTCGAGTGCGTTTTCCACTTCTTTCAGATCTGTTCCCGACCAGTCGCCCATGCCCCACATGCCATATCCGACTGCGCTTACCTGCCAGTTGGTGCGCCCAAATTTCCTGTACTTCATTTGATTCAAATTTTTTGTAAAAAAAAGGTATTGAGTGATTGCGTTGAAAGTTCTTCGATTTAATTCAAATTTGTGCATCGAAAAGCAAATGTAACCATGAATTGGAGTAAAATAATATTTAACAGAAAAACTATTTGGATCGGTCTGGGCGCAATGTCGATCCTTCTGAGCTCCATCATGCCTGCCGCATTTGTTGAGCAATATTACAGCCGTGGCTTTTTTCTTTTTATCCGGAAATTATTTGCGGTGCTGACCAATTGGTTGCCGTTTGCCTTGGTTTACCCGCTTTTTTTTGCCCTGTTATTTTTTTTAATTAAATGGGGTATTGATGTAAAAAATAATAAAAAAAGCTGGCGATCGCAGGCTATAAATACGCTTGGAGGTCTGCTCGCTTTCCTTGGCGGCGCGGTTTTTTTCTTTCAATTATTGTGGGGATTTAATTATGGTCGGATTCCTTTGGAAAAACAATTGCATTTAGAGGTGCAGCCATTGGGGGTTGATGAACTGAAATCAGAATTGGACCGGGCGACGGCGCTCATGGAAAAATACCGGGCAGCACTCCCCGTTGCGGAAGATGAGCGGGTGCCTTTGGATTTATTGCCAACAAATACAGAGGATACCATGCGCCGGTTATTGATCACTACTTTGCAAAAACTGAATTATCCCGTTCCGGCGAAAGTCCGGGGGCGACTGTTGTTTCCGAAGGGTATTTTGCTTCGCATCAGCACCGCCGGTGTGTACATCCCCTTCACCGGAGAGGGACATATCGATCCGGGATTGTATCACCTGCAACTGCCTTTTGTTATGGCTCACGAAATGTCTCACGCTTATGGGATCGGTGGCGAGGGCGACTGCAATTTTCTGGCTTATCTCGCCTGCATTTCCTCCGAAAATCCTTATCTAAAATATGTAGGTTACCTTTATTACTGGCGCTACGTGGCTCCCGATTACCGCGCATACCGCCCGGAGGAATACAAAAAATTGTGGGCAGAATTGCCGGAAGGCATCAAGAATGACTTGCGAGCCATTCGGGAACAAATGGATAAGTATCCGGATATATTGCCCGCCGTGCGAGACGCTGCCTACAACACCTATTTAAAAGCCCAGGGGATTGATGACGGCATAAAAAACTACGACCGGGTGACGATGCTGGCACATGCCTGGCATCTGAAGAACGGGTGATGGATGCCGGGAAAATAGTTGTTATTCATTTTTAAAAGCAATTTCTGGTAAACATTAAGCTTTATTCTGAAATGCTTTTAAGCAGCACCGTCTACCGTTGGCCGTCAACCGTCAACCGATTAAAGTCTGTTAAATACTCCGGATCTGTTGGATAAATACCATCGGCAGGGCGATGTGGATGGAATGCTGCACCGGGCATTTTTCGGCTTATATTTTTTTTCAGGGGGACTGAATGAATGCTGAACTTCGACCTTCCCCAGACAGTAAAAGAACAAATATTGATGAAGCAAAACAGAAAAGCTATTTCGGGGGTTGTCATCACCTTTAATGTGGCGGATACGATCGGCCCGTGCCTGGAGGCGATGAAAAAAGTGTGCGACGAGGTGGTCGTTCTGGATAGTTTCAGTACGGATGGCACAGTTGAAATCTGCCGTAATATGGGCGTTCGTCTGATCCCGCAGGAATGGCTTGGTTTTGCTCAAACCAAAAACCGGGGTCACGAACTGGCCACCCATGACTGGATCTTATCCATTGATTCGGACGAAATACTTTCGGACGAGCTGGTGGCTGCCATTCAGCAACTGGAACTGTCAGAGGACAGCGTTTATTCCCTGGACCGGCTGACCAATTTTTGTGGAAAATGGATTCACCACAGTGGTTGGTATCCGGAGTGGAAAGTCCGTTTATTTAATAAAAAAAGGGTGAAATGGCAGGGCGATTTTGTGCATGAAACCCTGGCCATACCAGCGGGTTTTTCGGAAGTTAAAGTTCCGGGGAAATTATTTCATTATTCGTATAAGGACAAAGAAGATCATCTGCGGAGAATAAAAAAATACGCCAGGCTGTCGGCGGAAGAACGTTTTGCCAATAGCAAAAAAGCGTCTTTTGTCAAATTATGGTTGTCGCCTGTCGCCCGTTTTTTCAGGACTTATTTTTTAAAAAAAGGAATACTGGATGGCAGAGAAGGCCTGTTGATTAGTTGGCGAAGTGCCTGCATGGTCAGGTTGCGTTATACTATTTTACAAGAATTATGGCGAGCAAAAAATACAAAATGAAATATACCGACTGGATTATCGGAGGACTTTTAATTTTAGTGACTTATTTGCTGGGTTTTACGGTAGCGCAAAATGACTTCGAAAAAATCATTACTTATTATTCCGTATTTTTTGGTCTGTATTTAATTATTCTGAAAAAAAATAAAAACCAGCCGGGGACACCATTTTTATATTATTACATAGGTCTTGCCTTATTGCTCCGGTGTCTGTTGGTTTTTGCCATGCCCAACTTATCCAATGATGTTTACCGTTTTATCTGGGATGGCCGGCTATTAATACAGGGCTATAATCCATTCGATCATTTACCTCAATATTATTTAGAAAACGATACGGGCCTCCGGGGAATAACCGGGGAATTATTCGCTGCCTATGATAGCAAGAATTTTTATACTGTTTA
>JBFIJS010000449.1:0-4356 GCA_041600595.1 Saprospiraceae bacterium
AACCACTCAATGAAACACTTGTAAAACAAGAATTCTTGCGCTAAAAACTACATGTCAAAAAACCTTTTTTTTTAAAAATAAAAAAATGGACTGAAGAAAAACCAATAGCTTTTACACGGATTTACACCCACCCAATGACGGGTAAAAAAGGCTTTTTTTCACTAACGTTCCGGAAATAATTTTTTCCGGAAGGCGGGCTAAAAACAGCACAGCATTTATTTACATGAAAAAATATTTCACTCTTTTTATTTTTCATTTTATTTTATTGCAAACGACTTTCAGCCAGACCGATTCCATTTCCATAAAAAACATAGAGACTGTTACTGTATCTGCCCCTAAAATAAATACCCCCATCCATCGAATTCCTTTATCGGTTTGGAAATACAACGCAACGATCAGTCAGGAAACCAGACAGCAGATTTCCCTGCAGGAATACCTCTATAACACCCCGGGCCTTTTTACCATGAACGCCAATAATTACGCCCAGGATCTGCGGATAAGTATCCGGGGTTTCGGAGCCAGATCGGCGTTTGGGATCAGGGGGATTAAAATATACGTGGATGGCATCCCCGAAACAACCCCCGACGGACAAGGGCAGGTGGATAATTTGAACCTGGGTATCATCCAGAGCATGGAAGTCGTGAGGGGTCCGGCCTCCGCTCTTTACGGTAATGCCTCGGGAGGCGTCATCAGCATCCAGACAACGGATGATTTTGAAAAAAACTATGTAAAAACCGGGTTGACTTTTGGGTCTTTCGGCTTTCAGCAATACCAACTGACCACGGGGTTGAAGAGCAATCAAACCAGGATGATCCTGCACGGCAGCCGAAACACTTCTGATGGATACCGGGAGCACAGCAGCGTCGAGAACAATAATTTAAACGCCCGAATTTTTCACGACTTCTCCGATCAGTCTGCTGTAAATGTCGTGATTAATTATGCCGACAGCCCGACGGCCCTGGACCCCGGTGGACTGAACCTGGATGCTGTGAAAAATGACCGCAAGCAAGCCCGGGAGAACAATGTCCTGTTCAATGCCGGGGAAAATTTGCAGCAATTTAAAATCGGTGTGAACTATCAATACGAGTTCGATCCGAAAAATCAGTTTAATACCTATGCCTTTTATTCTGCCCGTGACTTTACCGGAAGGCTGCCCTTCGCTGACGGGGGGTTGGTGGACCTATCCCGGGAATTTCTGGGCACGGGTGGGAATTACACACTTTCCCTTCCCCTCAAAAACGGATTGAATAAAATCCAGATTGGCTACGACATGGCCGCTCAATCCGACAACCGACTACGCTACCTGAATCAGAATGGTGTCCGGGATTCTTTGTCGTTTGAACAACTGGAATCCTTTACCACGGCGGGCCTTTATTTAATTGACCATTACACGATCGGTAAATGGTTTTTTTCCCTCGGCATCCGGCACGATTGGAACCGCATCAATGTGCAGGATCGATTTAAAGAAAACGGTGACGGCTCGGGAGATCGGGAACTGAGTTCCTGGAACCCCAGTCTGGGCATCAATTATGAAGTATCGTCCGGGCAGTTCCTGTTCGCCAATTTTTCGACCAGCTTCGAAACGCCGGCCCTGAGTGAATTATCCGCTAACCCCAACAGTATCAACGGGTTCAACCAACTGGAAGCCCAAAAAGCGATCAACTACGAGCTGGGCTTCAAGGGCCGGATGGAAAACCGGTTGCAATACGAATTGGCGCTGTTTCATATTGACACCAGGAACGAACTGGTTCCGTTCGAACTGGATACTTTTCCGGGCCGCATTTTTTTCCGGAATACCGGTAAGGGCACTCGAAACGGTGTGGAGATTGCCGCCGATTATGCGCTGAACAGTCAGTTTCATCTGTCGGCCAGCTATACTTTCTCGGATTTTGTTTATCAGAAATACGAACTAAATGATTCTGTCGATTACAATGGTAATGTCCTGCCGGGCATCCCCAGGCACTTTGGCAGCCTGACCCTGCGGTATCAGCAGGAAACGGGGCTGCACGGCAGTCTGCAAAGTCGATATGTCGGTGAGGTATTTAACAATGATCAGAACAGTGTAATGGACAAAGCCTATGTTTTGCTGAATATCAATTTAGGCTACACCTGGAAAAAAGAAAGATTCACGCTCACCCCATTTCTGGGAGTAAATAATGTTTTCAATACCCGCTACAATGACAACATCCGCATCAATGCTTTTGGCGGCCGGTATTACGAACCGGGGCCAGCGTTGAACATATACGGAGGCGTAAGGTTTATTGGTGAGTGGTAGGTTGACGCTTTGGGTAATTTACCCAAAATTCCGACCTTTGTTGCCGTTTTAACCCCCTGTCCCCGAAGCCATCTCTAACGCTTTTTTTTCTTCAATTTTTTTCAGCCACAACCAAATTAATTACCATGGTCGTTTCCACAAAGAGGATCCAAAAAAAGATATTGTCCGAAGGTTTTCGATTAATGAGTACCGCCAAAGCCATGACGGAACTTTACGAAAAAAACTTCAAGCTCGTCTCGAAATATGTACACGCCACCAGCCGCGGCCACGAAGCCATCCAACTGGCCGTTGGGCTGCAACTGTTGCCCCAGGATTATGCCTATCCCTATTACCGGGACGATGCGATGCTACTGGGTATTGGCATGCGCCCCTACCACCTGATGCTGCAATTGCTGGCAAAACGGGATGACCCATTTTCGGGTGGCCGGACATATTACTCACATCCAAGCCTGCGGGACGACGACAAACCAAAAATTCCACACCAGTCTTCTGCTACCGGTATGCAGGCCATTCCCGCCGCGGGTGCGGCCATGGGCTTGCAATACATGGAAACAATGGACATGAAAGATGACTTTGGATCGGACCGGCCTATCGTTGTTTGCTCCCTGGGTGATGCCTCGGTGACGGAGGGTGAAGTTGCTGAAGCTTTCCAAATGGCGGCTTTAAAGCAGTTTCCAATACTCTTTCTGGTACAGGACAATGGCTGGGACATTTCGGCCAATGCCGCCGAAACCCGGGCCCAAAATGCTTACGAATATGCACAGGGTTTTCACGGTCTTGAAGCCATCAGCATTGCCGGTAATGACTTTACCGAAAGCTATACTGCGATACAAAAAGTGATTGCGACGATGCGCAAAGAACGGCGCCCTTTCCTGGTACACGCCACCTGCCCGCTACTCAATCACCACACCTCCGGGGTTCGGATGGAATGGTACCGGGATGACCTTGACCAGGCTCGCCAGGAAGACCCCTACCCTATTTTGCAGGGCCAAATGCTGGAGGAAGGTTTTACAGAAAAAGAATTACAAAAAATTATAGCGGAGGCAGAAGCCCTCGTGGCAGCCGATTTTCAGGAGGCCCTGGCCGCCGCCGACCCATCGCCGGCCGACCTTTTTACCCATGATTTTGCCCCAACTCCCGTCACAGCGGAAACCGGTGAGCGCCGGCCGGCCGGCGGAGAGGAAGTGGTCATGGTAGATTGTGCACTGCATGCCGTGGAAGAACTGATGCGTGAGCATCCGGCGTGCCTGTTGTACGGGCAGGATGTGGGAGGCCGTCTCGGTGGTGTATTTCGGGAAGCCGCCACCCTCGCTCAGAAATTCGGAGAAGAACGGGTGTTCAACACCCCTATACAGGAGGCATTTATCATTGGCTCTACAGTGGGGATGTCTGCGGTAGGTTTGAAACCGATCGTGGAGGTACAATTTGCCGATTATATCTGGCCCGGCCTCAACCAGTTATTTACGGAGGCGAGCCGGTCCTGTTATCTCAGCAACGGAAAATGGCCTGTCGGGATGATCTTGCGGGTGCCCATTGGTGCATACGGCAGCGGCGGCCCGTATCACTCATCCAGTGTGGAGTCGGTTGTAACCAATATTCGGGGTATCAAGATTGCCTATCCCAGCAACGGTGCCGACCTCAAAGGTCTGATGAAAGCGGCCTACCACGACCCCAACCCCGTTGTCATTTTCGAACACAAGGGCCTGTACTGGTCGAAAGTGCCGGGCACCAAAGCTGCCAAAGCCATCGAACCCGCTGCCGACTACCTGCTGCCATTCGGGATCGCCAACACTGTCCTGGAGGTGGAAGAATCATTTGCCCGAAAAAACAATACCCTGACGGTCGTCACTTACGGTATGGGGGTACACTGGGCTTTGAACGCGGCCAAACATTTTGCCAACCAGGTGGAAATTATCGACTTGCGAACCCTCTACCCACTCGACGAAAACGCTTTGTTTACATCGGTCAAAAAGACCAGCCGGTGTTTGGTACTGTCGGAAGAACCTGCAAACAACTCCTTTGCCCGCAGCCTCGCCGGACTGATCCAGGAACAATGTTTTGAACACCTCGACGCCCCGGTC
>JBFIJS010000450.1:0-4335 GCA_041600595.1 Saprospiraceae bacterium
TCATTGGCTTTTTCGAAGAGGTCTTTGGCCTCGCTGCTGCTTTCGTACAGGTCTTTACCCATACCTTCAAATTGAGAACCCTGTCCGGGGAAAATATACGCTTTCATAAAAATGGTTGGTTTATATGTTGTTTTGATTAAGGTAAAAGGGCAAAAGTAAGCATCAGCCCGCCATAACTAAACGCTGCGAGAATTATTTATCAAACGAAGAGCGGCTAAAAATGGGTCGGCCGGTTTAGTCTTTTGGCCATGATCGGCATTGCTGCGATTTGTATCGGATGCATTCTCCGGGCGAACTTTTCCCGCCGGCAGTTGGGTGGTTCAATGTAATTTTCTGCCAATCAAATTCAGAAATTCCGTTCGTGTTTCCACGTTTTCAAATTCCCCGCGGAAGGCCGAAGTCGTCGTCACCGAGTTTTGTTTTTGTACACCCCGCATCATCATACACATGTGCATGGCTTCGATGACAACAGCCACACCCTGTGGGTTCAGCGTTTTGTCAATGACATCTACAATTTGTAAGGTCAGCCTTTCCTGGACCTGCAGGCGACGGGCAAAAACATCGCATATCCGGGGGATTTTGCTCAGGCCAACAATTCGGCCATTGGGAATATAAGCTACGTGTGCCTTGCCCAGAAACGGCAGCAGGTGATGTTCACAGAGTGAATAAATTTCTATGTCTTTTACCACTACCATTTCGCTGTAGTCTTCATCAAACATGGCCGACCGTAATATCTTTTCCGCATCCATGTCGTATCCCTGGGTCATAAATTGCATGGCCTTGGCCGCTCGTTCCGGAGTTTTTAACAATCCATCGCGGCCGGTATCTTCGCCAATACCTTCAATAATCGATTGGTAATTTTCTTTTAATCTGTTGGTGGCCATGGTGTTATGATTTTCTTTTAAATGAAGTGACATACTGTCTGGCTTTGTTTTGTGCATTTTTTACGAGTTAGCCGGATTAACTGCCTGGTGTGCATTTTTTCTGAAATTCACAGGAGTACCTGCAGAGAATAACACCGGGTCATTTGGCTCGAGCTGACTTTTCCGCTGGGATTTTGGTATCGCAAACGGTAAAACCATTTGAACTCCTTGATTTTAACAGTTGACAACAGATGCTAAACGCGGCAGCATGTAGAATGTTTAGGCGTACAGGCCGCAGAAGATAGTGGATGATTGCTAATGGTCGCCATACAGACCCCGGGAGTCCGCCCACAGCTGATAGCATGGCGAGGTGGGCCATGTTTTCCTGTTCGTCGGACTTCCTGGATACAGGGCTGTGGCAGCACATTTGGCTGATGCCGCCTCAGTGCTTTTTGATTGATCTCCCCAGAGAAATGCCGCCATAACCTTTCAAGTTGGCCGACTTGCTTCGGGTGTTGCAGGTGATCGTTTACTGACGTCAGGCTTATTCTCCGTAGTATTCCACAAAAATATTTTCCGTCTCGCAAAGCTTAATGCAGTGCAGTTCGCAGCCTTTGATATGGGGGGCCAGTTGTTGCCAAAATAAGATCGCAAGATTTTCAGTGGTGGGTTGTGTCCCCTTAGGGATAAATTCTACGTCCAGGTTGAGGTTGGTGTGGTCCACTTTTTCAGTAATCTCCTGCTTGATGATATTACTCAACTCTTTCACATCCATGACAAAGCCGGTGAGCGGGTCGGGTTTGCCCTTGACCGTGACGAACAATTCATAATTGTGACCATGCCAGTTGCGGTTAGAACATTTGCCAAACATGGCCCGGTTCTTTTCTTCGCTCCAGGATTCCACCCAAAGTTTGTGGGCGGCATTAAACCTTTCTCTTCTTGTCAGGTAAACCATATCCAATTTGTAAGTTGCCGGCTTGCTGCAAATGCTATTTCTGATAACAAAAAACAGCAAAATACCGTACTAAAAAAGCGGGCGCAAAGGTATAAAAAACTGCCATCAGGTACAATGTCGTAAGTGTTTAGACAGAAATAACTTTAAAATGTGGAGGAGGTCGATCGTTTTTCCTTTTTGACAGCCCAACTTGCTCCTCACAAGATTTTCCGGGCCTGATTCAAAGAGCAAAGGAAATACCAGCTCACTGAAACCAATTCCGGGCATATCGTAATTTTGCTGAAGCACTTTCCACAATGATTGCAGAAGCAAAAACTGATCGTACTTTGGCCGGGCTTGATCTATTTTATTAATTCGTTTAACTATCAATATGGCACTTTTGCCCTGTTGTAAATTCTCAAACAAATGAGCATGATCATCGAAAATACTATGTGGGGAAAAATCCTGCGCATCCTGCGCAAGCCCATGGTGTATCATTCTTTGATCTGGGTGTTCCTGCTGGTTGTTTTTTCTTTTTACGAAATATATTTTTCCCGAACCGACCTCAACTTCGTTTATGTACTCAGCAATCATGTGATCAGGTTGCTCATCCTCGGAGCCGCAGTTTATTACAACATCTATGTTCTGATCCCCAAATACCTCGCAAATAAAAAAGGAGGTTTTTATTTTTTATTTTTCATCCTGCTGGTGGTGGTGGTCACTCCGATTGAAAATTTTCTGATCTATACCAAATCGGCCAATGTCCCGGAAATGCGGGCACAGTTGCTGTCAACCCTCAACCTCAAGTTCGTTTCCAATTTTTTCATCATTGGTACCTCGACCCTGGTTAAAATAACCCTGGATTGGCTTCGCAGCCAACGGGAAAAACAGGAGCTGGAAACCAAGACTATGCAGTCCGAACTCCGGTTCCTGAAATCGCAGATCAATCCGCATTTTCTGTTCAATACCCTCAACAGCCTGTACGCACTGACGCTTAAAAAATCGGATAAAGCTCCGGATATTGTGCTAAAATTGTCGGAAATGATGCGCTACATGCTCTACGAATGCAACGAACCGTTTGTCCTCCTGAGCAAGGAAGTGCTTTACATCAGAAACTATCTCGATCTGGAAAAACTGCGGCAAGGTGACAAGATCGACATTGATTTTACGGTGGAAGGTAATATTTCCGACCAGCGGATCGCCCCGCTGATGTTTATGTCTTTCATCGAAAACTGTTTCAAACATGGCCTGGGCAATCACATTTCGCCGGGTTTTGTCCGCATCACTTTTACGGTGGAAGGTTCGGAAATGAAAGCGGTCATCGAGAACAGCAAACCCCAAAGTATGCCCAAAAATCTGCATCCCAGAAGCGGCGGGATCGGTCTGGTCAATGTCCGGCGAAGGCTCGAACTGCTTTATCCGGACCGTTATTCACTCGAGATTTTGGATACCCCGAACTCTTACGCAGTACACCTGGATATCTCGCTGGTCTGAGAATGGTTGTTCCAAAACGATGGAAATCAATACCTTAGCAAATTGGATAGCAACCCCTGATGTCTGGAAGGCCAGCCGGTTGCCGGGGCCTCCGGGATGCAAAAAATGGAAAGTAAATTCTGTCTTTTTACACGATATTAATCATCAATCACTAATTACCACATGATCAATACCATCATCGTTGACGACGAACCCCTCGCTTTGGACGTACTCGAAACCTACGTCGAAAAAATGCCTGACCTGCATTTGGTCAAAAGATGCAGCAATGCCTTTGAAGCTAACGAAGCCATCAAGGAATATGACATCGACCTGATGTTTCTCGACATTCAGATGCCACAGCTGACGGGCATTGATTTTTTGAAAACTCTGACCGACCCGCCGCTGGTCATTTTTACCACGGCTTATTCCAATTATGCCATTGAAGGCTTCGAATTGAACGCCACCGATTACCTGTTGAAGCCGATCTCCCTCGAACGGTTTATCAAGGCCGTCAACAAAGCGGTCGAGCAGATCGAATTGAGGAGAAAAGAAAACGCAGCCCATTTTGAGGCCAACAGCCCGGAGGACTTCACTTTTGTCAAAGCAGACAAAAAGTACGTGAAAGTGAAATACTCGGAGGTGCTGTACATCGAGGGATTAAAGGATTATGTGATCATCCGGACCGAAAAGGGGAGGGTCATTACCTTGCAAACCATGAAAAGCCTGGAGGAAAAACTTCCGCAAAAAATGTTCAAACGCATCCACCGGTCATACATCGTCAACATCGATCAGGTGCAGGCTATTCTGGGCAATATGGTGGAGGTCGTGGAAAAAGGACAGGCCAAACATTTGCCGATCGGTAAGAACTACCGGGATGAACTGTTGGCTTTGGTCAATGCAAACAAACTCTGATAAAAGCGGTCAGCGGTCTGAGCTTACTACCGGACCTCTGGCCGCTTCCCCGTTATTTCATCTCTACGTAAACGGGCAAATGATCCGAATAACCCCCGAAATAGCGGGTTCCACCGTAGGTGCGGTTTGGCCTTGGCCCGTTTTCTTTGTCGA
>JBFIJS010000451.1:0-4330 GCA_041600595.1 Saprospiraceae bacterium
AGCGCTGCACGCGCCCTCACTTCATCATCGGTGAGAACGCAAGCACCAAGATCGAACGGGGTATTCAAGTCGTCGAGTATCCCCGTCCTATTCGCAGAGACGAAAGGTCCGCTCTCCCAGACGAAATGGTCGCCGAAATGGAAGTAGCGGCGGCGATCTGAAGCACAATTTTGAAAATAAAAAAGGCGTAACGGTCCGGACTGTTGCGCCTTTTTTTTGTCCATTTTATACTTTTACCGACCATAAAAAAAAACAAAAAGAGATGCTGCTTGCCTTTATCGCCATGTACCTTCTGGCCACCATTGCCATTGGGATATGGGCCGCCCGGAGAGTACATAACACGGCAGATTTTGCCCTGGCCGGTCGCCGGTTGCCGATGTTTCTGGCGGGTTCAGCTTTGTTCGCCACCTGGTTTGGGTCTGAAACCGTAATGGGGGCCCCTTCCGTTTTTGTGGAAGAGGGCTTGCTGGGGGTAATGGAAGACCCCTTCGGAGCGGCACTTTGCCTCTTTCTGGCCGGACTGTTGATCGCAAAACCACTCTATAAACTAAACATCCTCACCTTCAACGACTATTATGGAATGCGGTACGGCCGGACCACCGAAGTTATTTCGGCCCTTTTTATGGTCCCGTCCTATTTTGGCTGGATTGCAGCCCAGATGGTCGCGATGGCTATTCTGTTGAATGTACTGGCAGGTATCCCGATCGTTTGGGGTATCGTTGGTTGCACGATCGTTGTCGTCATTTACACCACCATCGGAGGCATGTGGGCCGTTTCGGTGACCGATTTTGTACAAACAGTGATGATCGTGATTGGTGTGGTAGCGCTGGCCATTACGATTGGAAAAGAGGCCGGTGGCGTACAGACGGTCATTGCGGCACAGCCGGAAGGCTTTTTCCGGTTTTTTCCGGAGCGGAATTTTCACGATTGGGTGCATTATATAGCAGCCTGGATCACGATCGGTCTTGGGTCCATTCCGCAACAGGATATTTTCCAGCGGGTTATGGCTGCAAAAAATGAAAAAACGGCTGTACGTTCCAGCTACATGGCGGGTTTTATGTACCTGACCATTGGTTTTATTCCATTGTTTATTGGCCTCTGTGCCAAACAATTGCACCCGGACATGATGGCCGACGACCCGCAGAAAATATTACCGGCGATGGTGTTGCAGTATGGTGGCATCGGCCTGCAGATCGTTTTTTTCGGGGCCATTCTTTCGGCCATACTGAGTACAACTTCCGGTGCTGTTTTGGCACCGGCAACGGTGATTGCTGAGAACCTCGTCAAACCGTTTTTCAAAAAGGTAGCCGACCACCAATTGCTTGCGATCATGAGGATATCTGTGGTGTTTGTGGCTGTGGCCTCTGCCCTGATGGCTATGCGGGGGTCCAGTATTTACGAATTGGTTGGTATCTCGTCGGTATTCAGTCTGGTCTCGCTGTTTGTTCCGCTGATGGCCGGTCTTTACTGGAAACGGGCCTCCGGAATGGGAGCCCTGGCAGCTATGTTTGTGGGCATGGCTACCTGGACGGTATGCGATATGGTGATCGGGACAGAGTTGCCGCCGTTGATTTATGGATTGCTGGGAAGCATGATTGGGATGCTGCTCGGCAGTTTGTTAAAGCCTGATTGATGGCCTTTTTATCCGCTCGTTCAACATGACTGAAAAAAAATAGGGCGGCCGGGTAGCCGCCCAAATCGGTTTGTGGAATAGCCTCTCTGGCTACATCTTCGGTAACTTGATGGGGTAATTCATGTCCGCTGCCCGCTTGTTTTAGTATAAAAAACAACCAACAAGGCCGTGCGTGGTCACGAAATTTGTGTAAGTCCGGCAATTTAGAATGAGGATAAAACTGGTGGGATTATAGTCGGTTTCTCTAACAAAGAATTGAGACGCTAAGGTATAAACTATCATGTATTGCGCAAATTTTTCATAGGAAATAATGTACAACAAGGTTTTTCATCCTCCCAGATTCAGCAAATCCCGACTCACAAAAACCAACAACCTAATTATCCCCACACCTTATTACATTTGCCTGTCACGAAATTCACCGTTCACCATTCACCAATCATAAATGACTTACGACAACTTCACCCTTAAAGCACAAGACGCCATCATGAAGGCCCAGCAGGTGGCCGCCGGACTCAATCAGCAAAATGTCGGAATCCATCATTTGTTGCGGGGTATTCTG
Source organism: Saprospiraceae bacterium (assembly GCA_041600595.1). Lineage (GTDB taxonomy): Bacteria > Bacteroidota > Bacteroidia > Chitinophagales > Saprospiraceae > UBA6168. Next base: position 2,193 of record JBFIJS010000451.1, read on the forward strand.
AAAACGGACGAGAGTGTCGCCATTTTTTTATTGGAAAAATGCGGGGTAAGCATGGCCATGCTCGATCGCAAAATTGAAGAAGGTATCAAACAGACTCCCAAGGTGAGCGGCACCGATAAGCAGTACCTGACTCCCGATGCCAATAAGGCATTGGCCCGGGCGAAAAAACTCCTGCCAGAATTTGGTGATAAATACATCAGCATCGAACTGATGTTGCTGGGTATTTTACAGGGCAATGACCCCGGCGGGAAAATGCTGCAACAATTAGGCGCCACCGAGGAGGCTATGAAACAAGGCATTCTGGAACTGCGGAAGGGAGAGAAAATCACTGACCAGAGTACCGATGAATCCATGAATGCCCTCGGCAGGTTTGCCGTCAACATCAACCAGCAGGCCGAAGAGGGAAAACTCGACCCGATCGTCGGGCGCGACGAGGAAATCAGGCGGGTGCTCCATATTTTATCCAGAAGAAAAAAGAACAACCCCATTATCGTCGGGGAGCCCGGTGTCGGAAAGACCGCAATCATTGAGGGGATCGCCTGGCGCATTGTCAATCAGGACGTGCCGGAAAATTTACGCACAAAAAAAATCTATGCGCTGGATATAGCCGGTTTGCTGGCCGGGGCCAAGTTTAAGGGGGATTTTGAAGAACGGCTGAAAGGCGTCATCAAACAAGTGCAGAAGGCCAATGGCGAGATCATTCTTTTTATTGATGAAATCCACAACCTGGTCGGTGCCGGCGGCGGCAACGGTGCCATGGATGCTGCCAATATTCTCAAGCCTGCCCTTGCCCGGGGCGAACTTCGCACCATCGGCGCCACGACCCTCGACGAGTACCAAAAGCATTTTGAAAAAGACCAGGCACTGGTACGTCGTTTTCAGAAAGTAGTCATTGAAGAACCAAGCATCGCCGAAACAGTATCTATCCTCCGGGGGATCCAGGACAAGTACGAGATGTTTCACAAAATTGACATTCGGGATGATGCATTGGTCGCCGCTGCCGAATTGTCCGACCGCTATATTTCCGACCGGCACCTCCCCGACAAAGCCATTGACCTGATCGATGAGGCCGCCGCCAAGTTGCGGCTCGAACTCGACAGCGTGCCCGAAGAAGTGGATGAAAAGGACCGGAAAGTTCGCCAGCTGGAGATAGAAAGGGAAGCGCTGAAACGGGAGGGCGATATCGAAAAGGTAAAGCAAATGGACAGCCTGATCGCCAATGCCAAAGAAAAACGCGACAGTGTGCGGGCCAGTTGGAAAAACGAAAAGGAAATAGTCAACCAGGTGCAGGAAATCAAAAAGCAGATGGAGGAGCTGGAATTGGAGGCCGACAAAGCCGAGCGAAACAGCGACCTGGAAAAAGTAGCCAAAATCCGGTACGGCGACCTCCCCAAATTGCAAAAAGAACTGGAAGCCGTCGAGAAAAAGCTGGACAAACTACCCGAAGAAAACCGCTTTACCAATGATGTGGTCACGGCTGAGGACATTGCCGAAACAGTTTCCCGCTGGACAGGTATCCCTGTTTCTAAAATGATGCAGAGCGAAAAACAGAAACTGCTCAACCTGGAAGATACCCTGCACGAGCGCCTGATCGGCCAGGATCAGGCCGTCAAAGCGGTTTCCGATGCCGTGCGACGCAGCCGGGCGGGTATGCAGGACGAAAACCGTCCCATTGGCTCCTTCATTTTCCTCGGCCCGACCGGGGTGGGAAAAACGGAACTTGCCAAAGCATTGGCCGAAAATCTTTTCAATACGGAAGATTCCATCGTTCGGATCGATATGAGCGAATACATGGAAAAACACAATGTGAGCCGGCTTGTCGGTGCGCCGCCGGGCTATATTGGCTACGATGAAGGCGGCCAGCTGACGGAAGCCGTACGCCGTAAACCTTATTCTATCATTTTGCTCGATGAAATAGAAAAGGCTCATCCCGATACCTTTAACATCCTGCTGCAGGTGCTCGACGACGGCCGCCTGACCGATAACAAGGGCCGCCAGGCCAATTTCAAAAACACCATTATCATCATGACCTCCAACATGGCGGCAGAAAAGATTTTGGAAAACTTTGAAGACCTGGATGCACTGGGCCCCAAACACCGGGAAGACATCATCAACACCACCCGGGAGGAGGTGATGGA
>JBFIJS010000452.1:0-4330 GCA_041600595.1 Saprospiraceae bacterium
CATGTCGGCGTAGTCCTGCGGCAAGGCGTAGTAGTTACCGTTTTCCCAGCGTAAAAGCCCCCTCAGCACCGGGAGTTTTTCGGTCATTTTTGCAAAAAACCGGGCCTGTTGGGCGGGTGGATACACCGGCAGAGCCGCAGGCATCGCCACCAGTCCGATCATCACCATAAAAGTGAGGACAGCATAACGAACCCACCGCCGTTGCGTCGCCGTCGCCCGTTCCAAAAAAGCCGCACCGGCGGCAATCAGCACGGGGTAGGCGCCCAAAGCATAATAGCTTTTGGCACTAAAAAACAACAAGACCACCAATACCGTGAGGTACATCCAACCGAAAATCCGGAAGGGCATTCCCCATTTGTGGAACAGCAGGAAATACAATCCGCACAGCCAAACCGGCAGGGCCGGCAGGTGAAACCGCAATTGGTCGGTAAAAAAGCTGCCAATGGTCACATGGGCGAACTGCGTGGCAGCCAGCTCACCCAAATGTTGAAATACCGGAAAGTCATGCGTCACCTGCCAGTAGATATTGGGGGAAAACAGGGCAAGGGCTACGACCACTGCGAGGTAAAATTTTTTATCGGAAAACAAGCGCCGCTGTGGGGACAACAACAGCCCGGGAAGCATCGAAAAAAGGAAGATCAGCGGCGTGTATTTATTGAGCAGGGCAAAACCGGTAGCGACGCCCGTCCATAACAGCCACGATGTCCGGCCCGTGTTGATGTATTTTAAAAAAAGCCAGCTCAGGAGCGTCCAGAAAAAAATGTCGAAGACCACCGGCTGAAACAACATGCAGGGCCGCAAAAAAGCCCCGGACAACAGGCCTGACAACCCCACCAGTCCCACTGCCAGCCTGCCCGAAGATGGCTGTGCCGTGTTTTTCAAAAACTCCCTTGCCATGAGTGCTGTCAGTACGACGGTGCCCGTGCCAACCAGTGTGGGAATCAGTCGAACGGCGGTAACCGAACCACCCAGTACGTTGGAAGCAAACCAGGCCCAGGCGGCAATCAGTGGCGGAACGGAGGCGTATCCCCAGTCGAGGTGCCTGCCCAGTGCGAGGTAAAGCAGGGCGTCCCGGTGCAGCGACCAGAGACCGTTGACATGGAGATGCAAAGCGATCTTCAGCAGAACGAGTAAAGCAAGCAGGTGGAGCCAGGATGGTTTTTTCATAAACCCAATTGTTTTGGGCCCGAGTTTTCACGCCAAAGTGCCCAATTCTCCGCACGGGCCGTTAGTGACAAATGTAACAACTCCACCACTATTCCGACGGTGTTTTTTTACGGCGCCTTCCTTTAAACTCATTCGCTTCGCAGTGATTTTACCGGGTTGGCCAGGGCTGCTTTTATACTTTGAAAACTCACCGTCAGGAGGGTAACAACCAGGGCCATCAAGGCTGCCAGCAGAAAGGTATCCCAGCCCAGGTCAACCCGGTAAGCATAATCTTCCAGCCAGCGATCGAGGTAGTACCACGCCACGGGAACTGCAATGACGCAAGATAGGGCCACCAACAGCACAAAGTCTTTGGACTGCATGGCCCAAAGGTTGGCTACCGAAGCACCCAGGACCTTTCGTATGCCGATTTCCTTGGTACGCTGCTCGGCCACGTAGGCCGAAAGGCCGAACAGTCCCAGACAGGAAATGAAGATCGCCAGGATGGCAAATACCCTTGCCAGTTTGCCAATACGCTCCTCCGAGTGAAATTTTTCGTTGTACTGGTCATCCACAAACTGGTATTCAAATGGCGTATTGGGGGCTATTTTTTCAAAAACAGCTTTTATTGAGGTCAAGGATTCCTGCACAGGTAAATCGGGCTTCAGACGAACGGTATGAATATTCACCCAGGTTGGATCGAGAAAGAAAAAGGCCGGCCGGACTGGCTGCCAGGGCGATTCCATCACAATGTTGCGCACCACTCCGATGATGGTATAAGGTTCTTCATCCCAACGGATGGTATTGCCGATAATATTGTCGAGCCCCGTCAGTTCAACGGCGGCTTCATTCAGAACTAGGGCAGTGGTATCGGTCTTGTGTTCCCGGGAGAAATCGCGTCCGGCAATGATTTCCCAACCCACAGCCTTCCCAAACTCCGGCGAGCAGGCGGTCGTGGCAAAGGTGGGCAGCAGGTCGGGCGGCATACCTTCCCATGTAAATCCGATTTGGTTGGACCAGACAGAAGTGATTGGGCCCGAAGAGTAACCCACTTCCTCAACTACCCCGGTTTGGAGCAGGTCATTGCGCAGCAAATCGTACTTGCCTGTGATCTCCGTATTTTCTCTGATCTGAATAACATCGTTGACATTATAACCTACCGGCCGGTTTTTCGCGTGTTGGATTTGTTGGAAAACGACAATAGTCCCGATGATGAGCGCTACCGAAACGGTGAACTGCAGCGTGACCAGTGTCTGCCGGGGCAGAGCGGCCAGTTTGCCGGTGCGAAACGTGCCTTTCAATATTTTTAGCGGATGGAAAGAAGACAGATAGAATGCCGGATAACTACCCGCCAGCAATCCGGTCAGCAAACCGAAGCCAGTCAGGATAGCCCAAAAAACCGGATTTTCCCAGGGAATGACCATGGCTTTATCGGCCAGTCTGTTGAACCAGCTCAATGAAATTTGTACAAAAGCAATAGACAGCAGCATCGCTACAAAGGTGACTACGAGGGATTCACTTAAAAATTGACTGATAAGCTGTCCCCGCATCGAGCCCAGCGATTTGCGGATGCCAACTTCTTTGGCCCTTTTTTCCGATCGGGCAGTGCTGAGGTTCATGAAGTTGATGCAAGCCAGCAACAATACAAATACTCCAATAATGCCAAACAGCCGCACATACTGAATTCGGCCGCCTGTATTTACCCCGTTGTTGAACTCGGAATAGAGATGCCAGCGCGACATAGGCCAAAGGAAATAGGCGGGATTGCCGTCGGGGCTATGGGGCTTTTCGATGTCTTTTATCTTTTTGGAAACTTCTTCCGCACTGCGTCGTTCCGCCAATTGGCCAAAAAGCTGAAAGGAATGGTTGCCCCAGTTTTCTTTCGACTCTCGGACCCATTCATTCCGGGATTCGTAGTGCGACCAGTCCACTAAAAATTTGGCAGCGTGCAGTTCGGTGTTTTTGGGCAAATCCTCATAAACGCCCGTTACCAGCAAATCGGCATTGGCATCAAAACGAATGGTCTTCCCAACCGGGTCTCCCTCCCCGAACAGGGCTTTCGACAGCGATTCACTGAGCATGATAGAATTGGGCTCCGTCAAGCCAGCGGCCGTGCCCGAAACCATGTGCAGGGAAAACATCAGCGGAAACTCGGGCTGGGCAAACATCCCTTCCCGGTTCAGTTTTGTTTCGCCAAACTGAAGAGAGTGATCGTAAATCCAGGAAGTAAGGGCCAGGTAGTCGAAATCTTCGGGAAAGTCGTTTCGCAGGGCCGTGATGACTGGCAGTGACACTGCCCGGCTGGTCACGGTCTTTTCATTGAACGATTGGTTGATGTGAAATTGCGCCAGGCGGTCATAGTTTTGGTGGTAGCGGTTGAAAGTCATTTCGTCGTGCATCCACAGGCCGATCATGATGGCTACGGCCATGCCAATGGCGAGTCCGATGATGTTGATAAACCCTGTGACTTTGTTGTTGAGCAGGTTGCGCCAGGCGATTTTCAGATGGTTATAGAACATACCGATGGTTTTAAATACAGACGGGTGATGGATGCCAGTATTTTTACAATCGCCATACCATTACATCAAGAGGTTGATATTCAGTTGTTTGTGAAATTTAGCTGGCCCTTTTTGCGCTGGTATCTGTCCATTGTTGAACAGTAGATGTGCGAGCGTGGACGGTGTGCGGGCGCTGACGGGCAGAATACGCTGCGGGTACTTTCAAAGGCCACTGCGCCCGGAGAAGTGGTCGGCCAGCAGTCCGGCGCCGGTGAATAAAGGGTGCGTGAAGAAGCGGCGGTGCGTCTTTCTCTGGTGTAAACGAAACAACCACCTTTTTTAACCGAATAAATTGAGGGTAGAGGATGGTAGAGGATGGTTGAGACGGTTGAGAGGGAGGCTGTTGAAAAAAACTATTGGCTTGTCTTAAATTTATGTCCGGATCGTTTTTTTATTACCTAAAACAAGAGTGAAATGAGCAGCAAAAACAAATCGAAAAACCAGAAAGCGGGCAACAGAGATGCACAATCCCGACCCGGCTCGGACTACTCACAGTGGCTGATAGCGGGTGTTCTCCTTCTGACAGCGATTGCTTTTTATCCCGTGTTCTCGGCGGGTTTTGTCAATTGGGATGACCCTGATTATGTGTTGAACAATGAGATGATCCGCAGTTTTTCTGATTTCGG
>JBFIJS010000453.1:0-4326 GCA_041600595.1 Saprospiraceae bacterium
GGATCTGAAAAACGACCCGGCAACCCAGCTTGTATCAGCCTGATCCAATGAGCTTTTATTTTAACCTTAAGTACCGTGTAATTTAAATTTGCTTTAATTTTTTTCCCTGCAAGTGAGCCGAAGGATTCACTTCGCTTTGAGGCATGAGACTGCTCGGCCCAAAGGGATTTCCGGGTGTTGCAAAAAGAACAGCTTATCCTGCTCCGAATTTTTTAAACATACTTAAATTACACAGTATTAAGCGTATTGCCCGGCGTAGTACTTTTGATAAGCACCAGAGGTTACATTTTTTAACCATTCCTGATTGTTGAGATACCATTCAGCTGTTTTCCGCAAACCATCTTCCGGCTGAATGGTTGGTTCCCAGCCAAGCTCATTTTTCAACTTGCTGGCATCAATGGCGTACCGACGATCGTGTCCGGGTCGATCTTTCACAAAAGTGATCAGTTCTCTGGATATTCCTGCCGGACGCCCCAGCAAATCGTCCATGGTATCGCAAAGAGTATGGACCAATTCAATGTTCTTACGTTCGTTGTTACCCCCAATATTGTAGGTCTCCCCGGTTTTACCCTGGTGAAAAATGAGGTCGATGGCCTCTGCGTGGTCCACTACCCAGAGCCAATCCCGGGTGTATTTTCCATCACCGTAGATCGGCAGTGGTTTCTTGTGCTGAATATTGTTAATGACCAGCGGGATCAATTTTTCCGGGAATTGATTCGGTCCGTAATTATTGGAACAATTGGAAATGACGATCGGCAAATGAAAGGTATGGTGATAAGCTCTGACAAAATGGTCGGAAGACGCTTTGGAGGCAGAGTAAGGAGAGCGGGGATCGTAGGCCGTTGTTTCCAGAAAAAAACCAGTTTCTCCCAATGAGCCGTAAACCTCGTCTGTGGAAACGTGGTAAAACCGTTTTCCCGAAAAATCACCCCAGGCATTCCTGGCAGCATTCAAAAGGTTTACGGTGCCAAAAACATTAGCCTCGATAAACTCCAGTGGGTTGGTGATCGACCGGTCAACATGAGATTCAGCGGCCAGGTGAATGACACCGTCAAAGTCGTATTTTTCAAATATGGATTGGAGAAATGCCTGATCGGTGATACATCCCTTTACAAAAGTGTAATTGGGTAAATCTTCGACATCTTTGAGATTTTCCAAATTCCCGGCGTAAGTGAGTTTATCCAGATTGACAATTTGATAATGAGGATATTTTGTCAGGAACAACCTTACCAGATGAGAGCCGATAAAACCGGCACCACCCGTAATCAAAATAGTTTTTTCAAATTTCATAAGCTGTTTTTGGTTTAGACTTTAACTGCCTTTTTAAAGTATTCATAAGTTATTTTCAAACCTTCACTCCTGGAAACTTTGGGCTCCCATCCCAGTATTTCCTTAGCCTTCGTGATGTCCGGCCGCCGCTTTTTAGGATCGTCGGTCGGCAGTGGCTTGTAAATAATGTGTGCCTTTGGATTGTTGACCAGTGCCAGGATTTCGTCTGCAAATTCCAGCATATTCATCTCCGACGGGTTACCAATATTGACCGGCAGGTGGTAATCGCTCATGAGTAAGCGGTAAATACCCTCGACCAGGTCATCTACGTAGCAAAAACTTCTGGTCTGTTTGCCGTCACCGAAAACGGTCAGCCCTTCGCCTCTGATAGCCTGCGAAAAGAAAGCCGGCAATACCCTTCCGTCGTCCACTCTCATGCGCGGACCATATGTATTGAAGATCCGGACAATACGGGTTTCGATGCCGTGGTAGGTATGGTATCCCATGGTAATAGCCTCCAAAAATCTCTTAGCTTCATCATATACCCCGCGCGGACCGATAGGGTTCACATTGCCCCAATATTCTTCCGTTTGCGGATGTACCAGTGGGTCTCCGTAAACCTCAGAAGTGGAAGCGACCAGCATACGTGCCTTTTTTGCTTTGGCTACACCAAGAATGTTATGCGTACCAAGTGCTCCCACCTTGAGGGTCTGTATCGGCATTTTCAAATAGTCGATCGGACTGGCTGGCGAAGCAAAATGAAGGATGTAGTGGATGTCGCCGGGCACATGCACATATTTGGTGATGTCGTGATGATAAAATTCAAAATCCTGGCGAGGAAACAAATGTTCGATATTGGCAATGTTACCTGTCAACAGGTTGTCCATACCAATGACGTGAAAGCCTTCTTTTAAAAACCTGTCGCAAAGGTGTGAACCAATGAAACCGGCTGCACCGGTTATGAGTACTCTTTTTTTCAAAGGATTTAAGTTTTTCAGGAGGCCTGGCTAAAAATTTCTGGAATGTCTTTAACCCGGAACCCGATGTTAAGGTGTATTGATGCCGAAGCGACGCAAAACGATTGTCATCTCAAAGGATTGAAATAATGCAACCAGCCCGAAAACGTACATTCGTAAATAGTAAGTATGACGTCCTGTGTGAATTTTGCGGTCCCTTCATTTTTCAAAATGTTTACCTGACAGTTAAACAAGTTATTCTAAAACGAGAATTATGCCGGATAACGAAGGGTGGATATCGAAGCAAATATATGGTTATTGCCCACATATCAAGGAAGTTCAATTAAAGAAATCAGGAGCATGGATGCTTGTTTGAATTGATTTTTAAAAAAAGCATAAACGCATGAAATGTTACCCCTGTGAAGAATATTATTCGCAAAATATTTCCAACACTATCGAAACAGTCAGGGATAAAAAAAGGGGCTGCCTCAGTGGCAGCCCGGGTCATGCTAAAAAACTATGTAATGAAAAGATTCAATTTGTTCCGGTAGTAAGGCCAACGTGCTAACGCATTGTTGAACCAGACAAGTTATCTCGTTTTAATGACTTTGAAGATCTGCTCCTTGAGCTTACTCTGACGGACTGTGATCAGGTAGATGCCGTCAAATTGATCCGAAAAGTCAAGTTCCATCTTTTCCGTATTGGCAGGTATTTCGAAGGACGAAATGATTTTTCCGAAAGGTGTCATGATTTCGCCAAACGCCGGCTCGTCAGAAGGCTTGAGCAATTCGACCACTACCCTTCCTTTCGTCGGATTAGGGTAAACCTGTGCCAACTGGGTACGATCCAATTGGAATAAAATGGTGGTTGTTTCTGAATAACCCAATTCATTATCATCCATTTTCTCGTAGCGGATGCGGTAAATATTTTCACCAAAACGAGGCTGTTCGTCAATGTATGAATAAGAAGAACGCTCCGTATTCCTTTCGCCCAACAAGTAACCGAGCGTCCGGAAAGAATGCCCATCTTCGGAGCTTTGTACGAAGAATACGGTATTGTCAGTTTTACCGGTAACATCCCACGCCAACTCTACCTGATTGTTGCTCATCCGGGCATTTAAACCTCCGATGCTGATCAATGGATTGATGGTACAATCGTCCACAATGATTTCAGTGGTAACACTGAAAGAACAGTTGAACCGGGTAACCGTCAGGGTCACAAATTTAACACCTGCAGTAGACCATTTCACCGGGTCTACGACCCTGGTGTTGGCGGTAGGCGGCGTAGCACCTCCGGAAAACTCCCAGGCGTAAGATGCCCCGGCTCCGGCAATTGCTGCTTCAAACCGACCGCCTTCATTTCTGCACAACAGCCCCGGTTTGTCAATGATCTGTGCCAAAGGCAAAGAGGTAATTCTCTTGGCCACGACGTTGCTTTCTCCGATATAATCAGTACAGCCTGCCCGCCGGGCACAACGTATGTAATAAGTAGACTGGCCAATGGGGCCCGGATCGTAATTTGGACTGTTCGAGTTCGGAATCACCGACCAGTTTGGATCAGTCGGTCCGTTGAAAACGGGAACATTACTCTTCATCCACAAATACTCTATGGTTCCGAACCCACCCGATGGGAAAACGACATTGACAATTTCGGATGGATCGGCCCCAACGCCACACAAATCTTCATCATAACCAATCAACCCACCATCGGTGATATTGTCACATTCTTTGAAAATGCCCATATCGATCGTGAGGTTGTCCAGCGTGAAAGGGAACACGGTAAAGACGTCTGTCAGCCCGGTTGCCGTATTGGCGTCACTATCTTTTGTATCGTCATTACCCTGATCTTTCGGAGAAATGACATAGCCACCGGGAGGGAAACTTGCCATGACAAATTCAACCCGGTAATCACCCGGTAAAACATCTTCAAACCGGTAGTTACCGAGCAGGTCCGTTACATCAACATCAACGATGTTGTTGGCTGGCATTTTCCTCAATCTGACCAGGACACCTTCTACCCCGGCTTCGTTCAGCCCCTGAATACCATCGTGGTTTTGGTCGAACCAAACTTTGTCTCCAATGTCGATTTTTTCATCTAAAAC
>JBFIJS010000454.1:0-4309 GCA_041600595.1 Saprospiraceae bacterium
ACTAATGACTAATGACTAATCAATGCCAAGGTTTTTCTTTTTGGTTTTTATGGAACTGGTAAGCAGTCGGCCTATTTCAACTGAATCGGCCATTAAAGATTTGTATTCAATTTCCGATATATATTTAGTTGCAAACAATAGTTCTAACCAGTATTGAGTTTCTCCATTTTCTTTTCTACCGATTGAAAGTTTGTGTATAAAATCAGAACCACTTTCGGCAAAGGCTGCCTCTCTTGCCATAGCTCCGGGGTTTGTCCCTGATTTTAATATTTGTTTGCTTAATGTAAATTCTTTATGTTTTGAAACTAAATACTGATTTAGTTTCACAATTCTAACTGCAAATTGAAATGTTTTTTCCCTCAATGGATCATTTTTAGGTGAAGTCTTCCCGGTCATGACATAAGCTTTTATTTGGTGATAATTGAATTAGTTATTAGAAATTAGAAATTAGTCATTAATTTAATCCCTCATCGCAGTTACCGCCTTTAAATTCCAGATATAAACAAGCGGATAAATGGTTAATAAAGAACTAATAATAAAAATCACAAAAGCCTGCCGCAGAAAAATCCAGCTCTCGAAAGTGGTTTTCATCACGGGTTCCATCCCGAATTTCTCGTAGGCAGCGCCCATATCACCGCTTAAAACGATCGGGTTGACGTTCAAATAATAGACAATAGGAATACTTAGTAAAATACCCAAAACAGCGCCCACGAATCCAATCATCATGGCTTCGGCCCAGAGCATTCCGGCGAGGGTTTTTTTCTTCGTTCCGATGGCTGTCAGAACGCCGAATTCGTACGAACGCTCCCGGGTCATCATCAGTACCGTTCCAAATAAGCCAAAGGCTATGAGCAAGTATAAAACCCATAAAATGAGCATGGACCCGGCCGTGTCCAGTTCTTGTGCCTGGATCAGTTCCGGCATGAGTTTTTTGAAATCCAGCACCTCAAATTCATCGGCGGGCAACTGACTTTTAATGGCGGCCAAAGCGGCGGGTAATTCGTCTCTGCCGGGCAAATTGACGGCCAGCGAGGTAAGTCGGTTGCCGGTGCCATAGAATGACTGCGCCAGTTCTAATGGCATGAAAATCAGTTGTTTGTTTAGTTCCGGTGCGCCAAATTTAGCTATCGATTTGATCGGGTAGGCGGCAGCGGCATTCTGCCCCTGATAACCCTGGCTGACCAGGATGAGCGTATCATTTACTTTGAGGTTGAGAAGGTCCGCCAGCCCTTCCGCGACTAATACGGCGCGGTCATTTTTTTCCAGATAACTCCCGTCGGTAACCCTGGTTTTCAGCCCGGTCATGGCGTTCTCCTTTTCCGGGTCGATACCGGCAACCAATACGCCGCGGGTAATCTCTCCCGAAGAGGCCAGGGCGAAGCTTTCCAGCCGAGGGGCCAGATCCATCATCTGATACAGGCTGTCGGGGACCTTTTCGGGGTCGAAGCTATTGTCGAGGGTTTGGTCTTCCCAGAAGCCATTATGGTGGATTTGGGCGTAGCCCAGGTAATACCGTACGATATTGTCCACCATGTGGTCCCATGTCCCTTTTTGAAAAGACTGAATGGTAGCGGCGAACAAGACGGAAGACAGAACCGCTGATATGGAGATCAAGGTCCGGCGTTTGTTCCGCCAAAGATTCCGCCAGGCAAGTTTTAAGAACATTATTTTTCAGTAAAAGAGGTGATCTGAAGGGGGCCGGACATCAGGGCTGTATTATTTTTCAAGAGAATAAAAAGAAAGGAAAACAATCCTTTTTTTCTTTGGAAAAACTCAAAACGTGATGCTGTTTGGCCACTTTGTCATTCCTCCGGGATGATGATTTGTGAAATAGCGAAATCACAAACCACATCGTTTTGTGTTAGTTACTTTACCCTTTTGAGATTCTGCACGCTGAAGAAACTTTCATTCACCTCAACGTCGAAATCGATGGCTAACTGTTCGACGATCGTCTTGTGTCCGGGCTTATCGGCTGGTATCAATTCCAGTTTCGTCGGAAGGGTGCGGCCGCCGAGGGTCATGATATTCCGCCCGTACATGGTATTGACGAGGTATTCATCTTCATCAAAAAATTCAATTTTAAGTTCGAGATAGTCTTTTTCATCTACCCACATTTTGATTTTTCCCCAAACGACAGCAGCATCGGGCTTGGGAGTCATTTCGATGATGTAGCAGTTGCGTCCGTCCAGTTTTTCCTGTCCGATTAGTTGGTGGGTAAAATCGGATGTCATCGACGATTGTTTGACGAGGTCATCGTTGGTAAAATCACTGCCCATCCAGGACTGCATCATCATACTGGGTGGCATTTTGATCGAGCGGTCGATGGATGGTTGCCAATTCCAGATTTCTTTTTCCCGCTTCAGGAAAGCCGTGCCTTTATCACGAGCCGGGGCGGTTACAACCACCAGGCTGTAATCGTCGCCTTTGGCCCACGTCTTCATGGTGATTTCGCGGGTCCAGTTGGGTCGCTGAATGGTCATCTTCATTTCGCCATACGCCTGTTGACCACGGGCATTTTCTTCAGCCTTTTTGATGATCTCGTAAGCGGATTGGGCTCCGGCAGAGTAATAAAGAGCGCAGAGGAGGAATGCGATAAGAAATAATTTGATCGGTGATTTCATGTTTTTTATTTTATCAGAGTCAGTTTTAAAACAATGTAAAAAAGATTTTTCCGGTAACAGCCCGGATTAGTCATTAAAGGTTGGTTCCACTAAAAAAGAGTATCCAGCCTTCTGCATTAACCACCAGGAGCGCAGCGGATTTATGCAGCATATTTTTTACAAAAATTATCCACCAGCAATTGCTTCATGGTACTCAGGGGGTAATCGCCGGGAGACAAAATATAATGCATAAATACACCGTCCATGGTCGCCCCAAAAAGTAACGCCTGCGCTTCCGGATTGGGATAACCGAGTTGGGAGAAAATGGTTTTACCCATTTCGAGGTGCAATGTTTTTTTCTGTTCCAGTTCTGGCGCAACGGTTTTGATGACATCTTCCTGAAAAGCCAGGGACATGAGCAATTTCCAATAGGTAAAGTGCTTGTCTAATTCTGCAAAAGATGATTCAACCATATTTTTCAAAACCGCAACCGGATCGTTTCCTACCTTGGTAGTGCTCGCCTCGATCAGGCTGTCGCCAAAGTCAAAACCTCGCTGCAATAATGCCCTTAACAAGGCCTCTTTGCTGTCGTAGTAATTATATAAAAGCCCCTTGGAGATACCGGCAGCCTTGGCGATCTGGCTGATGGATGTGTGTCCGTAACCATTATGAGCAAACAGCTCCATCGCTGCGCTTTCAATGCGTTCTTTGCTGGTTTCCCGCAGTAACTCAAACCGGGCCTGTCGTTTTTCTGACATAAAAATAGAGAAGTCGGCACGAATGTGCCGGCGGTTAATTGTCTTTCAGTTTTAATGAGTAAATAATTGATATTTAATGCATTATGCTTTAAATGCCAACTAATTGCTGATGGCCTGTGCCACCACAAGAATGTATTGACTGTCTTTTTGACTGAACGTTCGGTCAAAGTAAAATATTTACCGGGAAAGAAACAAGCAGGGTAGGGAAGGGTTTAGACAAATGGAATTTTTTTCGGGACGAAGGGAAGGTTTTTTTACTGTCCGGGGGCTCGGTTCTCCCACTCCAGACATTCCAGAAAAATGCGGTTTTGACAAGCAGCACAAACGGATCGGTCCATTTGTTTGTAAATGCCCTGGATGGCGAGATCCTTGGAGAAATAGAAATGCTCGGTGCCAATTTGTTCTTTAAAACCACCCTGAATAAGGGTCGCCTGGGAGATTCTTTTTAGTCCGGTGAAATAAAGTCCGCCTTCCTTTTCCTCCCATTTTTTAGCTTCGCTGACAACCCACTCACAGCCTGCAACGTCGATAAAGTTGACCCCTTTGGCATCGATCAGCAGGAATCTGATATGCGGCCCGGCGGCTTCCGTGATATTTTTTACCTCCGAAGCGATATGCGCCACGGAACCAAAAAAAATGGAGCCATCGATACGGATGATTTTTATCTGCGGGCATTCCGGCAGGTCTTTCCGGATCAGATAGGTCAGGCGCCGGGTCAGGTGATCCGGATCGGGCGCCATGATTGCCACGTTGGGGGTAGAGGTTTGTTGTAAATAAAAAACCAGCGAGGTGATCACACCAATAAAAACAGCGTACTCCAAATCGAGAAATAAGGTGGAGAGAAGAGTCACGACCAAGACGATCAGCTGCCGTTTACTGGCCATTTTTACCGTCCGCATAAATTTGAAATCAATCAAATTGTAACCAACCAGCATGATGACTCCAGCCATG
>JBFIJS010000455.1:0-4300 GCA_041600595.1 Saprospiraceae bacterium
CCCGGATATTGGGCCACACACTGCCATCCGAAAAAACGGTATGGATATGCAGGTCGCACACCAGAGTCTGGTAACCCGGGATATCCGGAAACTGGATGAGGCGGTTCTGGTCGTGACCGGGAGCCGGCTGAGCCGAAAGCGAGATAGAAAAAAGGGCTGTCAGGCAAAAGATGATGAATTTCATGTTTTTCAGTTTTGTTTTCGCAAAAGAACAGCGTCAATGTTAGCTGAGAGTCAGCAATATATAAAGTGTTTTGTAATGTTGCTCTTCATTCATCGGGTTGACCGCGTTTAGCAGACGAGCGTCCGTCCGTTTACCGTCAATACATTCGACATGCCGAACGAAATAAAACTTCACCCACCTCTGGTCAAAGGAGTCGTTGCCTGCCTGCGGGATATTTTCCAGGAAGGTTATTATGCCGACAAAGCAATCCAGTTTCAATTGAAAAGCAACCCTAAATGGGGCAGCCGGGACCGGGCCTTTGTGGCAGAAAACGTGTACGAAATAGTACGCTGGTGGCGGCTGTTGCGAAAAATAGATGCCCGCCGGTGGGAAAATGACGGCAAAGGCTCGGACGAAGACCTGATGCGGCTGTTGGGCATTAACCTGATCCTCAACGACTATAAACTTCCGGATTGGGAGCCTTTCAAGGAACTTCAGCGAAAAGCCATTTTTGCCAAAAAGGAGAAAGCACAGAAAGAACGAAAAATAGCCCAATCGATTCCCGATTGGCTGGATGCCCTGGGAGTGGAAGAACTGGGCGACGCCTGGGACGAAGAAATCACGGCACTCAATCAGACTGCCGATGTGGTTCTGCGGACCAATACGCTCCACACCACCAAGTATTTGCTAAAAAAAGCGTTGTTGAAAGAGGGTTGGGAAGCCACGGCCTCCCCCACTGCTCCCGATGCTTTGATTTTGAAAAAAAGGGGGAACATTTTCGCCAGTCCGCTTTTCAAAAAAGGCATGTTTGAAGTGCAGGACACGGGGTCGCAGCAAATAGCCCCTTTCCTCAAGGTCGAGCCTGGACAACGGGTCGTGGATGCATGTGCCGGTGCCGGTGGAAAATCGCTGCACCTGGCCGCACTGATGAACAATACCGGGCAGATCATTGCCCTGGATACGGAAGCCTGGAAATTGAACGAATTGAAAAAACGTGCCCGTCGCAATGGCGTCCACATCATCGAACCCCGGACGATCAACTCTCTGAAGGTGGTCAAGCGGCTGTTCGGAGGGGCGGACCGGCTCCTCCTCGATGTACCTTGTTCCGGCCTGGGCGTGCTGCGCCGCAATCCGGATGCAAAATGGAAACTGACCATTGATTTTCTCGAAAGAATAAAAAAGACCCAGGCCGACATTCTGCAGCGCTATTCTCAAATCCTCAAGCCCGGTGGCCTGCTGGTCTATGCCACCTGCAGTATTTTACCTTCGGAAAATGAGCAACAGGTCGCCCTGTTTTTGGAAAACAACCCCAACTTCGAGCTGGAGGAAGAGCGGCGCATCTCTCCGGCGAAATATGGCTGCGACGGGTTTTATATGGCAAGAATAAAAAAGGTAAAGTAACCTGAGCAGGCAACAACTGCTCACGCTCCGGGCTTCAGCGCCGATACGTATTTTTGCAGGTACTCCTCCAGTTGTTTGCGCTTGTATTGCATGATGTACCGCGGATGCTCCAGCGGAACGACCTCTTTGAAATACCCCTGTTCCTGGTTCAACTTATCCAGGTATTTAAAATTCTTCCCCGTTCCAAGACAGTAGCATACCTCACGGTTCATACCAAGCGCCAGCAGACTTTCCAGGTGGTATTTGATAAATGGCTCCATTGCCCGCTCCAGTTTTTTGTTGTCGTAATAATTGTAGTTGATGCCGTTTTTCACAAAACCAAATGGCACCACGGAGTTGATGAAATATTTTTGGTAAAATGGTGCTACCCCACCCCAGGCATCGATCATTTTGTAGATGAACACGGCGGAGAGTTCGGCCCTTTTGTGGAAATTATTTTCGATACTGCAGGCTTCTTCCAGCATCACCGGGCCGGTAAAGGCCACATTGGTCAGCCCCGCTCCAAAGCGGCCGGGATTAATGCCGAGGATGAGGGTCCGGGAACGGGTGTCGTTGTAATATTTCTCCAGAAAAATCTTTGTGACACGGGCCGTTTCGGGCAGTTCCCGCCATGGCAACAGCCACGAAACCTCTTCTGGCAATGGGGGTAATTTTTCCAGCAAATTGTCAAAATGCCCCAACAGGCGCCGGGACATGGTGGTGTGGATATTCGCCGGATCGGTATCGATTTTTTTCATAAATTTCAAAGTGTGATAAGTTTATTTATAAAATGCGGGGCAGGATAAACCAATTTTTTTTCAACTTCCTCGTGTGCCCCTCGAGGTATTTTATAGCTCCGCAACTTGCAATTTCTCCGATAAAAGCCGTAATTTGCCAACATTAGAAAACGACACAACACCAAAAACGGCTGACCAGTTTTGACCGCCGGTTTTCATTGAATATCACCTACCTCCACTATTGCTTCCCTGGCTTTTGGTTTTTTGAAATATTAAACACCTTGATTTTCAACCAGGAAATGGCCCACTTGCGGCGCTGTTCTTCTGGTCCGATGATCACGGTAATTTTCTTCGCTTGCATACTATGTGATTAACTGCACTCCCCCTCCTGGTACCTATTTTCATTAAATAGCCCTTGTTTACTGGTTCCCCCCGACTCGTGAATTGAGGCGCAAAAAAACAATAGCACCGTGAGAATCCAGCAGTTGATGACAAGCATAAGGAATTATGCACGATCCACCAAAACCCTCCTGACTACGCTGCCCCCTGTATTATTCCGCTTTCGGGAAAAAACGCTGAACTACCTGAACGGACTACCACTTTTGCAGCAAGAAGCTCGTCCGGTATTACTCTTTGTGGTCCTGGCTTTTGCAGTGCTGACGTTATTGTTGGCGGAGGCAAAACAACCCCTGCCACACCTGCACCCCGTCAGTAAGGCCGGACTCCTGTCCCCCGAACCAGTGTCCGGAACCGATTCCTTCTTTGACCTTTCACCTGAACAATTCGCAGTACCGACTGACAATGATGCGCTGGCCAGAGAAGCACTGTTGTGGTTGTCAGTACTGGGCAGTTATGATGATTTTTCACTGACCAACGAACAGTTGATGATCAAGTTCAAAAACATGAATATTGCCGCCTCCATTCTGGGAATGACTGCCGACGGCCGGCTGCGACGCCAGTTCTGGTCAGAAAGAGCCCTGACTTACGGACGGTACTCCCTGGGCGTTTTGGAAGGTATGATCCCCGATCCCGATGAGGGCGAAGCGGAAGAGGTTAAAGTTCGTTTGCTGATTGCCATGGCGTTGAACTACTACGAGGATGGGAAAACCAGCGAATCGGAAATTGCGGCCCATTTTGCAAAAATTTCGAAGCCCTTTCTCGTCAGGACTGGTTTTTGCAATAACCGGATGCTGAAGCTACTCCATGAAGACCAGATAATAAAGCTGCCAGATTACCTATCTCATAAGTATATGTAAACTGTTGATTACCAATATTTAATTTACGGTAATCTACCATTTTTTAATTCAGCATGTAAACACAAAAACGTGAGCGCGCAGCGGTTTTCGCTGCGTTTTTTTTATAATGCCGGATCGTTCAGCTATCATTTGACTACAAACGTCCATAGTTGCTTACTTCTCCACCGGAAAAACTTACCTTTGCAGCCGAATTTGAAAAAACAAGTTATCAAGTCAAAATAGATTGGGTTTGAGAAATTGGACAGCCGCTGTGCTGAGCCTGCCTGCAGGTTGCTATGAATCGCTATTTTTCGGACCCCTGCTTCTGTTTATACGCAAAAAAGAATGGACAAAAACACCATCACTGGATTTATACTGATCTTTGGGATCTTACTCGTCTGGAACCTGACGATGGCACCGGATGCGCAAAAGAAATTGGAGGAGCAGCAACGTCTGCAGGATTCCATTGCGCAGGTGGAGCAAGCCAAAATAGAAGGACAAGCTGCCATTGCACAACCAGCGATCACGCCCCCCGCATCCGCTGAACCCGATTCACAAGCCCAGGCCCAACAACAAACCCTGCTCCAAGTTCAGTACGGTGAATTTTTCCCGGCGGCTACCGGTGTGGAAAAAGAAGAGGTACTGGAAAATGACGTCATGAAAATCACTTTTACCAATAAGGGCGGGCGGATCAAAAAGGTGTTGCTGAAAAATTATTTCAAAATGGAGCGGGACTCCAATAACAAGGAGTTCAAGGTGCCGCTGTACCTGATGGAGGATGATAA
>JBFIJS010000456.1:0-4288 GCA_041600595.1 Saprospiraceae bacterium
CCTTCCCATGCTTTTGCTGCTATTATGCCAATGCCGGAAGGAATGAGTGAACTGACGTTTGCCGGTATGCTGGCCGGGCGGAGGTTTCGCTACAAAAACGAACGCGGCCATATCATTTCCACCGATGCTGATTTCGTTATCACCGGAACGATCAAGAAAAATATTAAAAAACCAGAAGGCCCCTTTGGCGATCATTTAGGTTACTATTCACTCACCCATGACTTTCCGGTCATGGAGGTGGAAAATGTTTACCATCGCAAAAACGCCATCTGGCATTTCACTGTCGTAGGAAGACCACCTCAGGAAGATTCAGCTTTCGGGTGGATGATCCATCAGCTGGTCAAACCGCTGACGTCGCAGGAATTTCCGGGAATCAAAGAAATTCATGCCGTGGATGCTGCCGGCGTACACCCGCTGCTGTTAGCCATCGGCTCGGAACGGTACATGCCTTTCCGGGAACGCAAGCCGGAAGAGATTTTAACGCAGGCCAATCACCTGTTGGGAAAAGGGCAAACGACCCTGGCCAAGTTTGTTGTCATTGCCGCAGATGGGGACGATGACAAACTGGACACCCACCATACCCGTCATTTTTTCAAACATGTCCTGGAACGGCTGGACCTGACCCGCGATCTGCATTTTCAAACCCGTACGACCATTGATACACTTGACTATTCGGGCAGCGGATGGAATGAAGGTAGCAAAGTAGTGATTGCCTGCTGCGGTGAAAAACGGCGGGAACTCAAGGACACCCTCCCGGCAGGGTGCAGTTTGCCAGCCGGTTTTGAACAACCCGTTTTTGTGCAACCTGGTATTTTAGCGGTGAAAGCTCCTGCTTTTGTTGGTCCGGAAAGTTATCAGGATGCCCAATCTCTTTGCCAGGCGTTAGAACCCTATACGGACTATTTTGAGAAACATATCCCACTGGTCATTTTAACGGAAGACCCTGCCTTTTTGGCGGCAACCGATAATAACTTCCTTTGGGTGACTTTTACCCGTACCAACCCATCACATGATATTCACGGTATTCAGACATTCATTGAAAACAAGCATTGGAGCGTTAAAGGAGCACTCGTATTTGATGCCCGAAAAAAACCGCATCATGCGCCGGAACTGGAAACCGATCCAATTGTGACCAAAAAAGTCGAAGGAATAGTCGATCAGATTATGCAGGATTATCAGAAATGACCGCTTGAAGCGGAATGTTGGAATATCCCACATATTTTATGCATTTGCCTCGAAAGAGCGAACTGAAAGTTAAGTAACGCAGGATTTTACCTATGCCTATATTTGCGCCTTATGCAAAAATCTGTCGAAATAAAATTATTGCCCAGGGATGCTGCCAACCCTGATCTCATCCGGCAAAAGGCTGTAGATCAAAGCCATTTTGCTGAGAATCAGGTAAAAGAAGTGGTCATAAGAAAGCGCTCGGTTGATGCGAGGGGGCGAACACCGCTTTTTCGTTTACAAGTTGAAGTTTTTGCCAATGAAGATCCACCGGCAGAACCGGTATTACTCAACGAACTAAAGCAGGTAGAACAGGCAGAAAAAGTCATCATTGTCGGAGCGGGACCTGCCGGTTATTTTGCGGCATTGGAGCTGATCGAACTTGGTTTAAAACCCGTCATTTTTGACCGGGGAAAGGATGTTCGGGCCCGACGGCGCGATTTACGGGCCATCCAGCAATTCGGTGAAGTAAATCCTCATTCCAATTATTGCTTTGGAGAAGGCGGCGCCGGGACTTATTCCGATGGAAAACTGTACACCAGATCGCACAAACGGGGTAATATTTACAAAGCGCTGCGTCTTTTGGTGGAGCACGGGGCCAAATCAGATATTCTGATCGATGCCCACCCGCACATTGGTTCGAACAAACTGCCCAATGTTGTTTCCAATATCCGGGAGACCATTCTGCATCATGGCGGCGAGGTGCATTTTGGAGCGCAAGTGACTGATTTCATCATGAAAGATGGCGAGTTGAAAGGGGTTATTGTAAACGACCAAACGGAGCACTACGCCAAAGCGACCATTTTGGCGACTGGCCACTCTGCTCGGGATATCTATTATTTACTGAAACGAAAAGGGATCAGGATTGAAGCCAAACCCTTCGCCCTGGGGGTCAGGGTCGAGCATCCGCAACCGCTCATCGATAAGATCCAGTATGGCCAAAAAACGAGGGATGAACATTTACCGGCTTCCAGCTATAAATTGACCTGCCAGGCCGATGATCGCGGTGTATTTTCTTTTTGTATGTGTCCGGGCGGGCTGGTCGTGCCGGCAGCCACGTCACCCGGAGAACTTGTGGTAAACGGCATGTCCATGTCGAGGAGAGACTCTCCCTACGCCAATTCCGGCACTGTCGTTCAGGTTGAGTTGACCGATTTGCCCCGGCGATTTCTCGAAGAACAGGAATTGGCATCACTGGCCTTTCAAAAGGAAGTTGAACAAACCGTTTTTGCCGCCGGCGATGGCAGTCAGAAAGCCCCTTCCCAGCGCATGACAGATTTTGTCAGAGGCAAACCTTCCAACTCATTACCCGACAGTTCCTACATTCCCGGTTTGTACGCCGGTCGGGTGGACCAGTTACTGCCGCCCTTCATCTACGAGCGCCTGAAATACGGTATGTATATTTTCGGTAAAAAAATGAAAGGCTATTTCTCGGAAGAGACCAACGTGATCGCAACTGAAAGCCGCACCAGTTCACCCGTGCGGATTCCCCGTGATCGGGAATCCTTGCAGCACGTCGAAACCAAAGGCCTTTTTCCCTGCGGGGAAGGTGCCGGATATGCCGGCGGAATCATTTCTGCAGCTATGGATGGACAGAACGTAGCCCGGGCCGTTGCAAAATATTATGAAGTGAAAAAATGATCCTGAAAACGATTTTTATGGTAATTTAGCCATCTGTCGTTTTCATTTTCAAAAAAAAACCATCACTGCAAATGGGCAACGTTTCAAATAAAATCAGGGATCATATTGGCGAAGGGGAACTTTCCGAGGCAGTTGAAACACTTCATAATTACCTGAAAACAATTGGTGGCGATCTCTACAACCAGGCTATCCATCTAAAGGGAAGATACAAGGAATACGCCAGAAACAAAGACCTCGGAATGGGTGACAACCGGGAGGAAAAAGCTAAAATATCCATGGCTGTTTTAAACCTTGCTACCGCTATTGAAAAAGAGAACGTCGAGCGTACGCCGGACAAATCCGACTTTAACCAGCACAACAACATCCTTTCACAATTCCAGAAACAACGCAACTTCCAGCCGCCGGTTTCAAACCAATCTACCAACCAATGGGCTGCCCAGTGCCAGTTCAACATGGACTCCATGCAATATTTTGTAAACCAGGGGGGACAAATATTCATGGTCAACCCTTTCAACAATCAATCTGCACTTGTGGGGTTAAAAATGCCGCCCCAAAGTCCCCAATTTGCCTGGACGCTATATTTCACGGCCACCAATATTTATTATCTGGTCGATCACGCCGGCATCATCTGGGGACAAAATTTTGGGATGCCCGCTCAATTTGGAACGGTTAAATATTTTTAGCAAAACGACTCAAATCCTTTTAATATGTTGGTCAGGTTTCCCAGGATTGAAGTCCAATCGACCAGTCTCCTCTCCTCCAAAATCAAAACTTCCGGCTCTGTCCGACCAATCACATACTGTCTTTAATGTATTGAACAAGATCCTTGATCGGCACTTCCATTTGCACCTGGTTGATCCATTCTTTCTTATCGCTGATCGTGTCGGACAGCTCTTTTCCGAGTTTCAAATTTTTCACCGTCGCAATGCCCTTTTCCGCTTCGTCACTACCAATTAAGATGACAAACGGGCAGTTTTTATCGTCAGCATATTTCATTTGCTTCTTCATCTTTTTGAAACCTTTGAAATAGCCGCAATACACCTCCGTATCAATGCCTGCTGCCCGCAACTGCCGGGCGATTTTGTAGTATTCCAATTGCAGGTTGTCGTCGAAATACGCAATGAAAACAGGCCCTTCCGCTTTTACTTTTTCTTCGCTCGCCATTTGCAACAAGGCTGCCAGGCGATCAACGCCGATGGAGGCACCGGTTGCCGGCACTTTTAATCCCAGCAGTTTCTCGACCAGTCCATCATAACGGCCGCCACCGCAAATAGAACCGACCTTCCTGGTCTTGCCTTTTTCATCTTTGTAGGTCAGCAGGGACTCAACTTCAAAGACTGGCCCGGTGTAATAGGCCATGCCCCGCATCAGGGTCGGGTCGAAAACAATCCGGCTTTCGTCAAATCCAAGGGCACGCCAGATC
>JBFIJS010000457.1:0-4279 GCA_041600595.1 Saprospiraceae bacterium
AAAACAGATTTTTCCGACTTTCTTCGCCCGGGCATCTTCCGACCTCAATGCAAGAGGAATTGCATGACCCGTATTTTTTTCTCGAAAATACAGATGCTGTTTAACGCTAAAATTCTGCCCGGAAACGTAGGTTAAGACGCCTGCCTGTCAGGTAGTTGGGAATGGCAAACTGCTGTTCAAAAATCGTTTTAATCCAGGTTCTTGACGCTTCATTTTGGACTTCCATTAAATTGAAAACCTCAAAACTGATCCAGGAGGCTTTGGTAAAACGGAACGGGTGTTTAGGTTTTTCCGCTCGTTTGGTTTCGTCGAACAAACGCAGAGAAAAGCCAATGTCCACCCGGTGATAGGGTTTAAAGCGGTAGGTATTGCGAAACTCCCGGTTATTACCCAGAATGCCATAAGGAAGCCCGGTGCCCACCGTAAAATTGAGGTTCATTTTAAACGCATCATTTTGTGGCAGATAATCCTGGAAAAAAGTAGAGAACTGCATGAACTGGTCACTCGGACGAGTGACATCTTTTACATTTACCCCGTCGGCGGCACCAATCTCCCGGTCTTTATGCTGCACCCCATCGAGGCTTTCCCTCGCCCGGAGAAAAGAGAGATTGAACCAGGACTCAACGCCGGGGACAAACTCACCATTCAGGCGGGTGTCGATACCCATAACGTAGCCGGTAGCGTCATTTTCCCCGGCATACCGGATACGAACGTTGTCGATCTCGTAACTAACCACATCCCAGAGTTTTTTGTAATACGCTTCAATAATGAGGCGAAATTTGGTAGGGCTGAGTTTTCCAATGAAAAAATCGTAGGTCAGGCCACCAACGATATGCGCCGATTTTTGGGCTTTCAGGTCTGGATTGACAGTACCATCAAAACGGCGGAGTTCCCGGTAAAAAGGCGGCTGAAAATAGAGGCCGGCAGCAAAGCGATAAGAAATGTCCTTATCGCCACGCAAAGGTTTATACAAAAACTGAGCTCGGGGCGTGATGGTTGTTTCTTTGTTCAGGTCCCAGTAACTGCCCCGCACTCCAAAAGAAACTTTCATTTCCCCGACACTATCCCTCCTCCAGGTGTAAGTGTTTTGCAAATAAGCATTTAATCGGTTGGATGTCAGTGTATTAGTGGTTTTTAAAACATTGAAAAGCAGTAGTTGGGTCGTATCGAAAGGCAGCGAGTAACCGGCGGAATCGAGCCTTTCCCACTCATTGATCCGGTCGTCGATGTCCTCCCGCTGGTATCTGGCACTCCATTGCAGGAAATGGCTTTTGGTAGCCGGGTCTCCGTTTTCCTCTCTTCCTTTTTGTATTTCCAGTCCGCCCTTAATTTCAGCATTGGTCACCCGGGCGTCGAGAAAATTCCGGACATACAGGTGTTGGGTACCAGTGCCCAGTTCAGCTACCACATCCCCGAAATCATCGCTGCCGAGGTTGGATTCTATCTGCCGCAGGCTATACCGGCCGATGATGTCGAATCGTTCGTTTTCGTCGCTGGTATAGGTGGAGGCAAGGAATTTCCAGAACAACGGGTTGCGGTCGCGGTCCGGCAGGTAGGTCAGGGATACTCCGCCCAGCGTAGTGGTAAAGTCATCGACTTCCTGGCCTTCGAAAACGGAAAACAGTTCCAACGCAAAGTTAATCAGGCCGAAAGCAGTGCTACGGGAAGCCGGCTGAAAAGAATACTCGCTGCGATTGTAATTGGCAAGGACCCCGATCTGCCATTCCCGGTTCAGGTCATAAGTTAGATAAGCCTGGATGTCGCCAAAATTGGGCGTGTACTCCCCGGTCACATCGAGTGTTCCAAGCAGATAACGATTGGTTTTATATCGGGCACCGACGAGGTAGCGGAGCTTTTTGTACTTGTCGGCGCCGGGCTGCCAGCTACCTTCCATGTGGGCCGAAGCCCCCAGCAAACTACCGCTGGCACTGGCCGCAAATTTTTCCGGCCGTTTGTACCGGATATCCAGCACGGAAGATTGTTTATCGCCGTATCGGGCTTCGAAACCGCCGGAGGAAAACGTCAGGCTTTGGATCAGGTCAATGTTGGGAAAAGTGAGACCTTCCTGCTGGCCCGCCCGGATGAGCTGTGGCCGGTAGATTTCAAAATCATTGACATAAACCAGGTTTTCGTCGTAATTGCCCCCGCGCACATTGTACTGACTGGTCAGTTCTCCCCCACTCCCACTGCTGGTCCCCAGCGCAATGTGGGGCAGCACCGATTCGAGGTTGCCCGTGGTAGATGGCAACAATTTCATGTCATTCATTTCTTCCCGGATCATGCCTCCCTGATCGATACGGCTTTCGGTCACCACTACTTCGATGCTGGCATCTTCCGGAGGAAATGCAATATCAATTTGCTGCCGGGCATTGGCGGGTAGTGGTTCAACGTCAACTGATGTTTCTTTGTAGCCGATTCGGGTGAAGACCAGGATAAGCCGTTGATTGGCAGGCACTTCCAACCGCCATTTACCCTTCGTATCTGATTCGGCGGCGTTGGTGGTATTCTTTACATAGACGGTGACAAAATCTACCGGCTGGGCTGAGAGTGCATCTTTGATGGTGCCGGTCAGGATTGCTTTTGGGGTTTGGCCAGAAAGTGCGACAACCTGGAAAAGGAAAGAAAGTAGAAATAAATATCTCTTCATCAACAGTTAAATTCTTTTTGGGCAAGATGATCAAGTCTTTCTTGCTGCCGCTAAAGTACGAGTAAATAGATTTTTGGTTCCCCGATTGCAGTCCTATCCCTGCTGTTTCTTTTTTTTATGCGGCAAAGTGTCTTGTAAAACTGAATCACTGTTATTTTATTTCTCTTTGAAAGTGGTTTAAAATGTGTCCGAAAGAAATTCACTTTGACGAAGCCCGAAATACAACCCGGTTATAAAGTTTCTGCATATTTTCCATACCCACAGACCTCCCTGAGTTCATCTCTCACCTTCACCTGCACACTATGCCAACCTGGCTCACTTAAATACCGACTACTCACTGCCGGGCCGGTACTATTTGTCAAAAAACGGGTACAATTTCGTGTCATCTGTTAGCTTTGTCCCGTCCGGCACTTGTTCTGTTCTGTGAGAAAAACGGTAAATTAAATCGCTTTCTTTGAACGGTTTTGCCGGGGAGCAGACCGATCAGCCGGCTTTTCGGCCAATTACCCACTGACTATCAGGCCGTTGCATAAAGGATGACGAAGCGACCCGATAGGATCGGCTCGTTTTACAACACCAAATTTTCATACATAGCAATGAACCATTGCATGAAATCAGACAAACGGAAAAAATGAAATTTCAAGACAAAACAGTTTGGATTACCGGAGCTTCATCCGGCATTGGGGAAGCCCTGGCGCATGAATTTGCGAAGCAAGGGGCAAAGTTGATTCTCTCCTCCCGCCAGCAGGCAGCGTTGGAAAAAGTTGCTGAAGACTGCAATGGCCGGGTGATTTTGATCCAACCCCTGGACATCGGCGATCATGACCGGATACCGGTGGTTGTGCAGGAAGTTTTAGGTCGGGTCGGTAAAATTGACATCCTGGTCAACAACGCCGGTATCTCACAAAGAGCCCTGGCGAAAGACGCTGTCTTTGCAGTGGATAAAAAAATGATCGACATCAACCTGCTGGGTACCATCGCCATCAGCAAAGCCATTTTACCTCATTTTATAGCCAATAAAAATGGGCATTTTGTAGTAATCAGTAGCCTGATGGGAAAATTTGCCGCCCCGCTCCGATCGGGGTATGCGGCAGCCAAACACGGACTGCATGGCTTCTTTGATGCCTTGCGGGCGGAGAATTACAAGGAAAATATCCAGGTCACCTTGATCTGTCCGGGTTTTATCAAAACCGATATCAGCAAGAACGCCCTGACAGCCACGGGCGAAAGACAAGGCACCATGGACGATGCCACCAACAAGGGAATGACTCCCGAAGTTTTAGCTAAAAAAATATTGACGGCGGTGAGAAAAAATAAAGAAGAAGTGATCATTGGGGGTACCGAGACCATTGCCGTTTATCTGAAACGATTCTTCCCGGGACTCCTCTCCAAAATTATCAGAAAGGCAAAAGTGACCTGATGGGTAAAAATGAAAAAATTAGATCTAAATGCCAGAGAGCATAGCCGATACGGTATTATTCGGCTATGCTCTCTGGCATTTTTATATGAGTTTACACTCACAAAGCTGGTGAAAAGAGGATACGCTTACTTATTGGACCCATTGTTCTTCTTTTTTGCCAGTTCAGCCTCCAGGGCCTTGATCTCCAGTTCCAGTTTAGATTTCTTATCGGC
>JBFIJS010000458.1:0-4263 GCA_041600595.1 Saprospiraceae bacterium
CGATACAAATCGGTCCCCTACCGGGACATGCGACTTTTCGTCATTGCCGGTGTAAAATATACTTTCGACGTGGCCAGTGACAGCCGCTCCAGAAATGCAGAACAATTGGTAAAAATAGCCCCCAATGATTTTGCGTTCGAAATCGGTGCCGGCATCCAGTTCTTCCTGCCTTATTTTATTTTCTCCCCTGAAATTAAATTCTCCCATGGCCTCAACAATATCTTGATATTTGATGATGCTCTGCCCGAGTCAACCGTCATTGAAAAAGTGTTGTCCAGAGGCTTTACAATTTCCTTACACTTTGAGGGTTAACCTGATTCCCAGTTAAAGCATTGATCTTTAATTATTTGGAATTCTGGCATCTCAACTAATCTTGCCGGTCAAAACTTTAAGAACTATTCTATCCTGTTACCTACTGCTCTGTAATTTAAATTTTCTTTAATTTTTCTTTCATGCAAGTGGGCCGGAGGATTCATCTCGCTTTGAGGCATCAGACTGCCCGGCCCAAAGGGAATGTTGGGAAGTTGCAAAAAGAATAACTTTTCCTGCCCCGCATTTTATAATTAACTTCTGTTATAGAGTACTTACGTTCAGGAACAATAACTTTGGGCCAAAATTTCGAAAGATGAATAAAGCCCAACCAAATTTCAATTACGGAAAAGATCACTTGACCACAGGTAAAGCGCTCGCCCTGGCGAGAGGTCAGCTCACCGGGGTCATCGACCTGACAACCCGGAATAAAATTGCTCAAAGCCGGAAAACGGTAGAAAAACTGGCTGCTGGTGACGAAGCAGTCTATGGCATTAATACCGGTTTCGGACCGCTCTGCACCACCCGTATTTCAAAAGCAGATACCGGAACGCTGCAACATAACATTCTTAAAAGCCACAGTGTGGGTGTTGGAGAACCCATCGAAACGGAAATTGCCAAATTGATGCTGGTGTTGAAAATGCATGCATTGTGTCAGGGCTTCTCTGGAGTGGACATCAAAACTCTGGAGAGAATATTATGGCATATTGAAAACGATGTGATTCCGGTAGTTCCGTGTCAGGGGTCGGTCGGTGCATCGGGCGATCTCGCTCCCCTCTCCCATCTGTTTTTACCATTGATCGGCCTCGGCAAGGTTCATGTTGGCGGACGGACCATTTCTGCGACTAAAGCATTAAAAAACAATGGGTTAGATCCCATTCAGCTGGGAGCAAAGGAAGGACTGGCACTCATCAACGGCACTCAGTTTATTGCCTCATATGCTGTCAAAGTTGTGGAAAAACTGCAAAGTTGCCTGAGTCAGGCTGATATCATAGGCACGATGATGCTGGAAGGATTGCTGGGCTCGGCCAGTCCATTTATGGCCTCGCTGCATCAACTGCGGCCCTACCAAGGAACCCGGCATGTTGCGCAGCGAATCGCCAGCTTACTAAAAGGCTCCAAAATCCTGGCATCTCACGTTGGGTGCGACCGGGTACAGGATCCCTATTCGTTGCGATGTATGCCACAGGTACACGGTGCTTCCCGGAATGCCTGGCTTCACCTGAAGGAATTACTGGAAATAGAGTTGAACGCCGTAACCGACAACCCCGTCATCATCGACGAGCAGTCGGCCATCAGCGGGGGCAATTTTCACGGTCAGCCATTGGCCCTGCCTCTGGACTATGCCTGTCTGGCAGCAGCCGAACTGGGTAATATTTCCGACCGCCGAACCTATCTGTCGCTAATGGGAATTGCCGAAGGAACGCCTAAATTGCTCATGAAAGATATTGGACTAAACTCGGCATTTATGATCCTGCAGTACACCTCTGCCGCCCTGGTCAGTGAAAATAAGACGATGTGTTTTCCGGCCAGTGCCGACAGCATCCCTACATCCCTTGGCCAGGAAGACCATGTAAGCATGGGGTCGATCAGTGGCAGAAAAGCCTTGCAAGTAGTAAACAATCTGGAGAAAATTTTAGCCGTAGAACTGTTGTGTGCCGCCCAGGCATTTGATTATCACAAAGAGTTGCGGTCTGGTCCTATCATTGAGGCAGTCCATGCCATGGTCAGAAAAAAGATTACGCACGCTGAGGAGGACCGGGTATTTGCCGACGACATCCAAAAAGCACTGGCGATTATAAAATCGGGAGAGATACTGCATGTTGCCGGAGCTGTCAACTCAAATAATCAACATGACTTCAACACCAGTCTGGATACTTTATTTGAAGAAATATAGCGACCGGCGATCAGTTCTTTACGATTCTTTTAACGGCGGTACCCCGGGGAGAGATTAGTTTCACAAAATAAATTCCCGGGGTTAAATGGTTAAGACTTTCACCGGGCAATTGCAGTTTGTTTTTCCCCTGCCGGACCTGGTACTCACCGCTGTAAACCCTGAGTCCGCCAGCGGTATATATCTCCAGCTGGATGGTGGAAGTTGTTTGCACGGTCACGTCAAGGTTGAGTTGATCCCGTAGTGGATTGGGATATAAACTCCATTGCAGCATTCCTTTTTCCGGCAAATCATCTGCACTGCCAATAATGCATTCTGTTTTAAACAGAATACTTGAGGACCACTCGCTCTTGGTTCCGGAGCAAACAGACCTGACCTGACATTCGTAATTCACACATTCAAACAGGTTGGATGCAGTAAAAAAGGTATCCTGCGCAGCAATAACCAGCCAGTTGGAAAGACTATCCCGGATGCGGAAATCATAACTCAGAGCATCGGCTGCCCTGCGCCAGAAAAACTCCGCATTGTTCGGGGAAATATTGTCAACAAACAGACTATCGGGGATATCGCAATTTACCGGTATTCCCTCCTGGATGTTTACACAATAATCTTCAACTTCTCCGTGCTCTATTGCCGCTTCACAAGATCCGGGTTTGCTGTTAAATTTCATGACGACCCGCATTCTGGTTGAGCCGTAAACAGCATCGCCCGGCACGAATATCTGGCCCTGTACCATGGAAGTAGTGCTCCCTCCTGTATCAAAGACTTCTTCATCCGTATCGTCAAAATCGCCGTCCTGGTTGAAATCAATATATACCGAGAACCACTCATTATAGTTAAAACCACTATACCCAGGAGTCAGGGAAATCTGGTAGGTTTGAAAGGTCAGCAAGTCGGTAGATAGGTTGGTAAAGTCACCATAACCATTGTTGGAGGCAGACGTATTGTTCAGATCATTCAGCAGGACGTTCGCAATCCACTCAGACGATGCATCTACGCTCGCTGACGGACAATAAGGAAGATCGGTACAACTTCCGCAGCCACTGGTTTTGAATTCGACCGGATTTGAAAAGGAAGTGGCTCCGGTATCACAAACCGTTTGAATCCGGACACTGTAATCCGTGCAAATATCCAATCCGGAGAAATCAAAACTCGTGGCCGTCAGGCCCTGAAAAAGTGCCGATCCGTTAGAACTGCTTATTTCTAAATTGTAGCTGTTGGCTGCGAAAATAGGTTCCCAAATAACCGATGCACTGACGTTATCAAAATCGACAACCGTCAAACTGAAAGGTGGGACACAGCAGCCATCTGTTTTGAAGATCAATGGCGTGGTGAAACCACTTGAATCATTGACACAATTGTCTTGCAGTTGTACCTCATACTCTGTACAAGCTTGTAAATCAGAGAACAAATAAGGGGAAACCACTGCTTTAAGGGTATCCCAATCGGGTGCACCGAGCTCTCGAAACAGCATGTCGGTCGTCAAAGTGGAATCCGTAGAGAACCACGCCAGCGTGGCGTTGACATCGATAAAATCAGTGATTTGAACACCAAAAGGGCGTGGACAAGGCCCGCAATTGGCCAGCACATACTGCAGACTATTGTATGCATTCAAACGGCCACCATACTTTACCTCGCCTTGCAAATTGGAAATTGTATCCACTCCCAAAAAAATGGCGTCCCGAATAAACGCTGCCGTGGCAGCTGGTGCACCAAGAGCTTGCGCACCCAACGACGAACAAGGAGCGGCATACAAAAGAGCAATAACGCCGGCCACGGTGGGGGAAGCGTAGGAAGTACCGCTGGAAGTGGCGGGTCCTCCGTTCAGATTGATGCTGACAAAATCTTTGCCCGGAGCAGCAAGATCCACCTGCTCCAGACCGTAAGCGGAAAAGGTTCTTACGTCTTCGTGATCTGAGGCCGTGACAGAGAGCAGGTATTCGCTCGAGCAGCCGGTCGGCAGGTCACCGACGATATCGATATTGACATTGTTATTGGCAGTCGCACCACAACTGAGAATTCCTGCCTGTCCCAGCGAATCGTAAAAGGCACACCAGATC
>JBFIJS010000459.1:0-4249 GCA_041600595.1 Saprospiraceae bacterium
GGCGTGGTGGTTTTTGGGGAAATAACGGAGTGCATTGCGAACGGCCAGCTTTTTTTCTTCGCCGGACAAAATGCCCTCAATAACTCTTTTCGGGGCGTGGGAAATATCGGGATCGTACTTGGGCGGGGTTGGTAGTTTATCAGGAATGCCTTTTAAAATGGCAGATTGAAAAGGTGTCATATTTTTAAATTATTTTGGTTAGGCAATACAAAAGGCAATGTGCACCAGCGCAATTTTCCGAAGAAAATGCAAGCCGGCAAATGACGGGGCGAAAATAGGGAATACTGCCAAAAACCCCGGTGTGATATTTTCCACTCTCCAACTGGTGCGTTGACACCAAATGGAGCCGAGGCCAATAAAATAGCCGCTTCCCCTAAACAGAGAAAGCGGCTATTTCCGTCGCAATCGCTACAATCAGCGGTATATCAGTCCAGTTTCAACACATCCAAAAATGCCTTCTGGGGCACTTCTACCGTTCCGATCTGACGCATTTTCTTCTTTCCTTTTTTCTGTTTTTCCAGCAGTTTCCGTTTACGGGAAATATCCCCGCCGTAACATTTGGCCGTCACGTCTTTTCGCATCGCCGAAATGGTTTCCCGGGCAATGACTTTGGCACCAATGGAAGCCTGGATAGCGATGACGAACATTTGGCGTGGCAGCAATCCTTTCAATTTTTCACAAATACGGCGGCCAAAGGCGTAGGCTTTATCCCGGTGTACCAATGCGGACAAGGCATCCACACTTTCCCCATTCAGTCTGATATCCACTTTGACCAGATCGGAGGCCCGGTAACCGATAGGCGTGTAATCGAAAGAAGCGTACCCCCGGGAAATGGACTTCAGGCGATCGTAAAAATCGAAGACGATTTCAGCCAGTGGCAATTCAAAAATCATTTCCACCCGGGTTGGGGTCAGGTAATTTTGACTTTTAAATTCTCCCCGCTTTTCCAGACACAGGGTCATGATGGCCCCGAAATACTCGGGCTTGGTAATGATTTGTGCATTGATATAAGGCTCTTCCACCCGATCCAGGTGAGTCGGGTCGGGGAAATCAGACGGTGTCAGCAGGGACATTTTCACGCCCTTGGTGGTGTATGCGAAATAGGACACGTTGGGGATGGTCGTGATCACTTCCATGTCGAATTCCCGGGAAAGCCGCTCCTGAATAATTTCCAGGTGCAACATTCCCAAAAAGCCACAACGGAAACCGAAGCCCAGCGCCGCCGAAGATTCGGGTTCAAACGTCAGGGAACTGTCGTTCAGTTGCAACTTCTCCAGACTGTCCCGCAGGTTTTCAAAGTCCTCATTTTCAATGGGATAAATACCCGCATAGACCATCGGCTTGACGTCCTCAAACCCCTGAATGGCTTCTTTGCAGGGATTGGCAGGATGGGTGATCGTATCCCCAACTTTTACCTCCTTGGAGTTTTTGATACCCGTAATCATGTAGCCCACATCGCCGGCCGACATTTCCTTTTTGGGAATCATGTTCATTTGCAGGATCCCGATTTCATCGGCACCATAAATATTATCGGTGTGGTAAAATTTCACCTCGTCGCCCTTCTTTACCGTTCCGTTCATAATCTTGTAGTAGGCGATCACCCCGCGGAAGGGGTTGAAAACGGAATCGAAAATCAAAGCTTGCAAGGGGGCTTTAGGGTCGCCTTTTGGCGGAGGAATTCTTTCAATAATCGCCTCCAGTACCTTATCGACGCCCAAACCGGTTTTGCCACTGGCCAGGACGATATCTTCCAACTGACAGCCAATCAAGTCGACAATTTGCTCCATCACATCATCAATCATGGCGTTGGGCATGTCGATCTTGTTGATGACCGGGATGATTTCGAGATCGTGTTCGATGGCCAGGTACAGGTTGGAGATGGTCTGCGCCTGGATTCCCTGGGTGGCATCGACCAGCAGCAACGCCCCTTCGCAGGCGGCGATGGACCTCGAAACTTCATAGGAAAAGTCAACGTGGCCGGGCGTGTCGATCAGATTGAGGGTATAGATTTCCCCGTCCGTGTGCTTATGGTACAACTGGATTGCGTGGCTTTTGATGGTAATGCCCCGTTCCCGTTCCAGGTCCATGCTGTCCAATGCCTGGTTTTGCATTTCCCTTTCGGAAATAGTTTTAGTCGTTTCCAATAGTCGGTCAGAGAGGGTGCTCTTCCCGTGATCGATATGGGCAATGACGCAGAAATTGCGGATATTTTTCATGCAGTAATAAAGCTAAATTCTAAATAAGCAAATAAGTGTGGAAGTAGAAAAATTCAGGTTTTGCAACGATCCTTTTTGGCTTTGCTCCATTAAAACGAACCCAATGGTTCAATTTCACGGGCAGTGAGTGGAAAAAAGAAGCAAAAATTAGGATTATTTCTTTCCAAAAACTCGCTTGAGTAAAAGAGATGGAGGTACGTTTAGATTTAGAAAACTCAGCTACGCCGTTCCATCTTGTCTATTTTCGATGATTTTCTTGATTTGGTTTACCCTTTTACTTTTTCAGGGATTTTCGGGGCGCAAATATACGGTAAAAGGAAGATTGGTGTTGAGGGATTTCTTTTAGCGAAACGTGGATAGCCGCTTTTGGTTGCCAAACTCCTACCTTCAAAACCGAACCCGGGAATGATTGTTTTTTCAATTTGAAAAATAATACCCGGTTATTTGAAACCAACGTATGCCAGTCGCTACTGTCCGACATTTTTGAACTGATTCGGGTCGCAACCTACCAACTGCCGGCAAGGATTTTCTTTTTCGTTGGAACCAGGACAATAATAGATTGGTGCTGCCGCAAAAACTGACTCTCATCATCATTAAAAGGGTTCCGATCTCGTTATATCGTCTCCGGTTCAAGGTCTGAATCTGTTTCGTGTGGCTTTCTTTACGTGATTCATTATATAAAAAAAAGATGCAATTAAAAATGACAAACCGCCTGCTAATCTTCCTGCTCTTCATTGTTTTCCGGACTGCGGCTATTGCCCAATCAGCCCAACCCACCGGCCAAGCCGTATTCAGTTCCGAGGTTTATTTCGATTTTGGAAAACACGACCTCCGGCCAGCGGCCGACACCGTTTTCGACCAGGTGGCCGGCTACCTCGCTGACAAACAGGGCCTCCTCGTGAAAATCACCGCCCATACGGACTCCATCGGGTCATTCGAGAACAACCTCGCGTTGTCGCAACGCCGCAGCGCCGCCGTTAAAACAGCCTTGGTAACCATGGGACTGCCGGACAGTCTGATCACCATCAGCACCTACGGAGAGACCTTGCCGGTGGCACCAAACCGAACGGAGGACGGCCGCCAGCGCAATCGCCGGGCTACGATCGAGATCATCAAAAAAATCCCCCCGGCTCCCATGACCATCCTGGCCGGAAAAGTGACCGACAGCGAGCGGGGGCACGGGCTCGAAGCCATGGTTGTGATCCGGGGAAAAGAATTGCAGGACACCCTCTATACCGACACCAGTGGGTATTTCGAAAAAGAGCTGCCGGTTGGGGTCGTCGTCGGAGTCGAGGCTTTTGCCGATTGTCATTTTTTCGGATCAGAAATGACCAAAACCCAAAAAGATACCGTGACCCTCTCCTTCCCGTTGCCCCGGGTGCAAACGGGCAGCAGCCTGGTATTAAACAATCTTTATTTTGTGGGAAATCAACCTGTTTTGCTGGAAAAATCGAAGCCGGAGCTACCAAAAATCCTCCGGTTTCTGGAAGCCAATCCGAACATGAAGATTGAAATAGCCGGACACGTCAATTTACCCAATACGCCCCCGGTCAGCCCCAATACCAGCCATTTTAAACTGTCGGAAAACCGGGCACGCACCGTGTATGATTACCTCACCGAAAATGGGATTTCCGCTGGCCGGATCAGTTGGAAAGGGTACGGAAACTGGGAAATGCGCTACCCCCGGGCGGTCAGTGAAAGGGACCAGGCATTAAACAGGCGGGTCGAAATGAAAGTACTGGAAGGCGGGTGCGAATGAGTCAGAAAAAACGCTTGGCAGTTTGCCGGTTTGCTTGATCAGACATGGCCCGGTATGCCTCAGGGAAAAGGGCGCACCCGGATAGTTACTGAAACTTCTCAGGCGGCACGATGCTGTAGTGAGCGTTCGAAACGTACGGCGGCATCCGACAATAGAAAAATAAGCGGCATGACGGGCAGAAAATGTTTGTCCCAGCAGTACGAATAAATACTTTCCAATACCAGGAACAACACCAGCGAAATTTTACACACCAGGCTTTCAAAGGTGGTGGGAC
>JBFIJS010000460.1:0-4228 GCA_041600595.1 Saprospiraceae bacterium
GGATGCCTTTCACCGGTCCCGAAGGGTTGTCTGTTATTAAATCCAATTTCCTTTTCACCGAGCTGTCATTTTTCCTCGATGGCGGGTTGACCTGGGACACCTTCGAAGACAACAACGACTCCAGTCTGCGAAGCTTTGATTTCAACCCCCTTTTCAGTGCCGGGGCTTCGCTGCGGA
The DNA here is from genome assembly GCA_041600595.1 of Saprospiraceae bacterium. GTDB lineage: Bacteria > Bacteroidota > Bacteroidia > Chitinophagales > Saprospiraceae > UBA6168. The sequence goes on from JBFIJS010000460.1 coordinate 178, forward strand.
TCAATGTTTTTGGTGCGATGATTCTGGAGCCATACTATGCCTTTCCGCTCCTGGCGGAAACCAAAGGTGTGTTTGGGTTAAACATTGTACCGGGTTGGTAATGCCGCCGATGCCGGGTTTGTAAAACAACAAAAAACCTTTTTACAGGTATGTGCTAACGTCGGCAGGGTTTGAAATCCCTGCCGACGTTTTTGCATTTTACACATATATAGTCTGCGAAAACAGGAAGATGCCCATCGCCAGAATCGGGCAAACGAATATGACCCCAAGGGGTCTTTTTTTTTTGGTTAAAAATGAACCCACCAATCCGGGTGGTGTATATCCCCATAAATTTTACAATAAAAAGAAATGAAATACTTGCTATCCATCCTCACGACATTCCTTCTTTTTACCCAAAATGAATTGGCCGCATCCATTGGTATAGACCCCGTTAAAATAGAACCCATCACCAAAGCGACCTACGATTACTCCTTTTATGCCCGGCAAACAGAACTTTGGAAAAAAGAAACCGAAGCTGCTCCGGACAACGCCGACGCCTGGTTCAACTATTATCAGGCTGCTCGCTATGCAAACATTTTTGCGGAGCCAGAGGCCAAAAAATTTAACCTGGACAGCATTGTAGGCAGCATGCCCGTTGCCCTGGCCAATACCTTTGAATTTAACTACATCCAGTTCAACCACCAGACCAACTGGACAACCCGCTACGATCATTTACTGAAAGCCCACGAGCTCGCCCCGGAAAGAGCCGAGGCATACCGGGCCCTGATCAACTACTATATTGCCGAAGGCGACGAGGAAAAAGTGACCCGTTTCTGCCGGATTCTTTTCGACGCCGATGAATTTAAACCGTCCCTGCTGGCGTGGAATTACAATATGCTGGTCACCATCGAAAAGGATGGAATCCTCCTGACACACGGTGACAATGACACCTACCCTGCCTGGGTACTCCAACGGGTAAAGAACACGCGAAAGGATGTCCGGGTACTGAATGTCAACCTGTTGATGCACGATGCGTACCGGGAAAAAGTTTTTGCCGAAATAGGACTCTCTCCTGTCAACGCCGCAGATCATAGCAATTATCAGGATATGTACCTGGCCATCACCCGACAGTTCATGCAACAGGCTACCCGACCGGTTTATGTGGCCACGTCTGTTCCGGAACACATTCGAAATGTCCTTGGCGACAGTCTTTATCTGGTTGGGTTGGCCTTCAAATACGACCGGAAACCATTTGACAACCTGGCATTTTTGAAAAATAATTATGAAAAAAAGTTTCTCAAAGACCATCTTCATATCCAGTTGGAACCCGACACCGGCTCCAATGTCATTGCGTCCATGAACATGCACTACCTCCCCGCAATGCTACTGTTGCACAAGCACTATCTGGAAAGCGGCGAACCGGAGCAGGCCAGTGTGCTGGAACCATTGATTCGGCAGATAGCCAACAAAGCCGGGAGGTCAGACTACGTGGCTCCCTACCTGGATGAACCGACTGAGACCACGGAAGACCTTATCTCAACTTTGTCGATCCGAAAAATTCAAAAAGAGATGATGCCGGTCAGAAAAAATCTGTACGCAGCGGCTACGGAAGTGACCAACGAACAGTACGAAGCTTTTTTGATGGATCTTTTGAAAAACAAGGAATATGAACTGTTGGAAATATGCAAAGCACCGAAAACCAATTGGCGCAGTTTATTACCCGATGAGTTTCATCATTTATCTGATCAACAATTATTTATAAATGGTCATCCCGAAGATGGGCAATCACCTGTGCAAAATATCAGCTTTGAGGCCGCTGAAGAATATTGTAAATGGATCACCAAGGTTTATAATAACTCCACCGACAAGAAAAAAGAATACGGCCAGGTGGAATTTCGTTTACCCTCTGAGGAAGAGTGGGAATACGCGGCACGTGGCAACAGGACGGGCAACTATCCCTGGGGTGGCTATTATTACAGAAATGCCAAAGGTTGTTTTCTCTTAAATACAGAGGTATCAGGTGAAGAACCTTGTAAAGATTGTTCGGATAAAACCGAAACTCCGGAAAAAGACGGGAGCTTTTTCACTGTTTATGCAAATGCTTATTTCCCAAATGACTTTGGACTTTATAATTGCAGTGGCAACGTAGCTGAAATGATTTCCGTTAAAGGTGTAGCCAAGGGCGGCAGCTGGGGAGATCATCCCGACGATGCAAAAATTATTTCTGTAAAAAAATATGATGCCCCGAGTCCCGCCATCGGTTTCCGGGTATTCATGGAGGTGAAATGATTGCAAACCTGGATGCTGACGTTTTTTCCATGATTTTAATTCAAATTAAAAAAGCCAAAACAACATCATGAAAATTATTTGCAAGCCCATTATTCCGATTTATTCGTAAATAATTTTCTGTTTTCATTTATTAAATACTCTGTAATTTAAGTATGTTTAAAAAATGCGGAGCAGGAAAAGTCGTTCTTTTGGCAACACCCGGAAGTGCTTCTACAGGGATTTTAAGGGGGAAAAGGTGGCGTTGCCACCTTTTCCCCCTTAAAATCCCTTTGGGCCGAGCAGTCTGATGCCTCAAAGCAAGATAAATCCTCCAGCCCACTTGCATGAAAAATAATTAAAGAATATTTAAATTACAGAATATTAAAAATGGTCGCATGGAAAGTTGGTAATATTTTATGAGGTTGACGCCGTTACAAAATCTGATCAATTTTACATCAACTATCATCAACAATTATCAACTTTTAATGCCTTTACCAGTAATCATCTAACCAGCAAAATCAACTAACTATTCAACCAGTCAACCATATCACCGACGAGGAATTGATGCGCCGTACCGCCGACGGGTGCGAGCAGTCCTTCAGTGAATTGTACGACCGGTATGGTCAGCGCATGCATCATTATTTTTATCGGATGCTATGGCAAGATGCCCGGGTGGCCGAAGACTTTACACAGGATTTATTTTTGAAAATTATTGAAAAACGTGCCTACTACGACCCCGAAAAACGTTTTTCCACCTGGCTTTATACCGTCGCCGGTAATATGGTGAAAAATGAATACCGACGGGTCAGCCGAAAAAAACCAATTCCGGAATTAAATGAAGTCCAGGAAGAAAACTTTTCCGAAAATATAGACAACGACACTTTCGAAAATCATTTAAATCACGCACTGGACGGACTGGATGATGTACAAAAACAATGTTTTATCCTGCGTTATCAGGAGGATATGAGCATGAAAGAAATAGCGGATATTATTGGGTGTCCGGAAGGAACCGTTAAATCCAGACTTTTTTATACGGTAAGAAAATTAGCCAATAAACTCCGGGCATTTGCCGGAGTCTTTTAACAGTTGAAAAATAAATGAACAACATGGCTCCTAAAACTTCAATCACATGGAAAAAAAATTAGAGCAGCTATTAATAGAAAAACATTTTCACCAGCTGACCGCTGAGGAAAAATATTATGTAACGGAAATGATCGGAGAAGCCGAATACAACCGGATGCATCTTTTAATTAAAAAAAGCAAAAACGTTCTGAGCAACAGACCAGCCTTCAACCCGGAAATAAAAAACCGTTTAATGGCTGCCTTTAGGCAACACCACGGAACCGCACCAGTGGAAAAACCCACGGCTGTTATCCGGTTTTTGCGGTATCGCATACCCGCCTGGCAGGCAGTGGCGGCGGTGGCGGTTTTATTCGGACTCCATTTTTGGTTGCAGGATAAATCAATCATCATCGAAAAACCGGAAGTGGTTTATGTCCATTCGGTTGATACCGTATATAAAGAAGTCGCCATGCCGTTGCCAATCGAAGAAAAACCCGCTACCGATCCAATTCCCCGAGTCAATGTAAAACCCAGACCGGTAACCGCTGTCTTTGAACCAAAGGAACCGGTTTATATAGCCTCCACAGATTCCGCCTCCCTCCAGCACGCTGCCACTCAGCTGCCTGACAGTTTCAATCTGATGGTCTCCCAACCGAGAGGTAAGTCTGCTACGCAAGTGTCGGAATTATGGCATTTGCTGGAGGTTGTTTATTAATACCGTGTAACGGAAGTATATTTATAA
>JBFIJS010000461.1:0-4219 GCA_041600595.1 Saprospiraceae bacterium
CGAATACCAATTTTATCAACATCGGGGAGCGGACAAACGTCACTGGCAGCCGGAAATTTGCCCGGCTGATCAAAGAAAACAATTACGCCGAGGCACTTTCGGTGGCTCAGCAACAAGTGGAAGGCGGTGCCCAGGTCATTGACGTAAATATGGATGAAGGTCTTTTGGACAGCAAAGCAGCCATGGTTAAGTTTCTCAATCTGGTGATGGCCGAACCAGATATTGCCAAGCTGCCGGTAATGATCGACAGTTCTAAATTTGAGGTCATTGAAGCAGGTTTAAAATGCGTGCAGGGGAAGTGTATCGTCAATTCTATTTCCATGAAAGAGGGGGTGGAGGAGTTTATCCGTCATGCGAAATTAGTACGTCGCTATGGAGCTGCGGCTGTCGTCATGGCTTTTGACGAACAGGGACAGGCGGACACCATTGAGCGGAAAGTGAGCATCTGCGAGCGGGCGTATGGTATCTTAGTTAATGAAGTTGGTTTTTTGCCAGAAGACATCATTTTCGACCCGAATATTTTTGCCGTTGCGACCGGGCTGGAAGAGCACAATGATTATGCGATCAACTTTATTGAGGCGACCCGGCAAATTAAGGCGAAGTGCCCGGGGGCAAAAGTGAGTGGAGGTGTAAGCAATTTGTCATTTAGTTTTCGGGGAAATGACCGGGTCAGGGAGGCGATGCATTCCGCTTTTCTTTACCATGCCATCAAAGCAGGAATGGACATGGGGATCGTCAATGCCGGCATGATGGAAATTTATGAGGAAATACCTAAGGAGTTGTTGGTTCGGGTGGAAGATGTATTGTTCAACCGCCGGCCTGATGCCACGGAGCGTTTGCTGGAGTTGGCCGAAACGGTTAAGGGAAGTGGCAGCGCCGGGGTGCAAAAGGATTTAGCCTGGCGAAATGAACCCGTGGCGAAACGGCTTGAATACGCCCTGGTCAAAGGGATAACCGATTATATTGATGAAGACACCGAAGAAGCCAGGCAGCTTTTTGACCGCCCGCTGCAGGTGATTGAGGGCCCCTTAATGGATGGCATGAACGTCGTAGGTGACCTTTTCGGAAGTGGAAAAATGTTTTTACCGCAGGTGGTAAAATCGGCCCGGGTTATGAAAAAGTCGGTTGCTTATTTGACACCATTTATAGAAAAAGAAAAAGCTTTGTCCGGAGGTGGTTCCGCCAAGGGTAAAATTCTGTTAGCTACTGTGAAAGGCGATGTCCACGATATTGGAAAAAATATAGTCGGGGTCGTGCTTGGCTGCAACAATTACGAGATCATAGACCTGGGAGTCATGGTGCCGGCCCAAAAAATACTGGACACAGCCAAGTCCGAAGGGGTGGATATGATCGGGTTGAGCGGACTGATCACGCCTTCTCTGGATGAAATGGTGCATGTTGCGAAGGAAATGCAACGTCAGGGATTTACCATGCCATTACTTATCGGTGGAGCTACTACTTCAAAGACCCATACTGCGGTCAAAATTGAACCTCAGTACAAGGGACCGGTCGTGCACGTACTGGATGCCTCCAGAAGTGTAGCGGTGGCCTCTTCTCTGACTTCCTCCGATGATGATGCTAAAAGTAACTTTATCATCGATACCCGTCAGCAGTATGAACGGATTCGGACACAACGGGCCGGCAGGACTTCTTCCAAAAAATACCTGACTATCCATCAGGCCAGACGAAACCGCCTGCAAATAGACTGGAGTGATTACAATCCACCTAAGCCAACATTTCTGGGGCTGAAAGTATTCGAAAACTATAGTATTCTGGAGTTGAGTGAGTATATTGACTGGACACCGTTTTTTTCCAGTTGGCAAATGAAAGGTAAATATCCAGCCATTTTTGAAGATAAAACCATCGGAGAGGAGGCACAAAAGCTCTACCTGGATGCCAAAAAGATGCTGGAACGCATCATCGGAGAAAAATGGCTGCAGGCCAGAGCGGTTATCGGTTTGTTTCCGGCCAATTCGCAGGAAAACGACAGTGTGGAACTGTACGGGGAAAACGAACCCCGACAGGTAAAAGAAACTTTGCATTTTCTTCGGCAACAAGCCCAATACGCCAAAGGACAACCCAACTTGTGTCTATCGGATTTTATCAAGCCAGCCTCTCAACCGGGAGGAGCTGATTACCTGGGAGCGTTTGCTCTGACCACCGGTATTGGTATTGAAAAGTGTCTGAAAAAATTTGAAGCAGATCACGACGACTACAGTGCCATTTTGTTGAAGTCACTGGCGGACCGTTTGGCGGAAGCATTTGCGGAGCGGATGCACGAACGAGTAAGAAAAGAGTTTTGGGGCTATGCCACCTCTGAAAATCTTGATAATGAGTCCCTTATCGCAGAAAAATACCAGGGCATTCGCCCGGCGCCAGGCTATCCGGCGTGTCCGGAGCATACTGAAAAGGCTAAATTGTGGAAATTGTTGAATGTGGAGGAAAACACCGGGATGACATTGACCGAAAGTTTCGCCATGTATCCGGCAGCTTCGGTGAGTGGCTGGTATTTCTCTCATCCTCAAAGCAAATATTTCACCGTAGGTCAGCTGTCGAAAGACCAGATAAAAGACTACGCGGAAAGAAAAGGAATGACTCCGGAATTGGCTGAAAAGTGGCTGGGAAGCGTCTTAAATTATGATGTGTGATAACTCACTTGCGATCGGCAGCGGATACGCATGTACGAAAAGGAGACTGTCGCTGTTGGGCCATAAAACCTAATCCCAAAGCCAGCTTCTGCTTTTTTTTATATATAGCTTGATATTCAGCCAGAATGCCACAAAAAGGTAAACGATGATGGGCGAGCCGAAGGCGACAAAAGTCAGGTAGATAAAGTACATCCTGACTCTTGCCGTTGAAATCCCGATTTTATTGCCGAGATAACTACAGACACCAAAGGCGGAACGTTCAAGCAGGTGTTTTAATGATTCCATAACCCAAAAATAATGAGAAGAGGGTGAAAAGGCAAAAGTTAAAGTGATGGTGTCTGTTTTTTTTCACCCTCTTCTTACCGGTTATGCTTATTGTAATTGTACTTCTTTCTCCTCGATCATTTTCCTGATATTAATAAGGGCATACCGCATACGACCTAGTGCGGTATTGATGCTCACTCTGGTCAGTGCTGCTATTTCTTTAAAGCTCATGTCGGCATAGTGGCGGAGAATGACAACTTCCCTTTGTTCTGCCGGCAACATATCCACCAGTTTCCTGATGCGATCATGCGTTTGACTACGCATGATGATCTGTTCAGCATTGGGTTCGTTGCTGCTTAATACATCGAAAATATCAAAAGTGTCAGTAGGATTGACGTGTTGGCGGCGCTTGCCCCTTCTGAAATAATCCACACAAAGGTTGTAGGATATACGCATGGCCCATTGGCTGAATTTGCCTTCATGGTTGTATTTCCCGCTTCTCAGCGTGTTGATGATTTTGATAAAAACTTCCTGGAAAATGTCTTCAGCAAGGGAGTCGTCTTTGACGAAGAGGTAGATGGAGGTGTAGATTTTTTGCTGGTAACGGTCGAGTAAGGTCTTGAATGCTCTTTCGTCACCATTGAGATAAAGAGCAATGAGTTGGTGGTCATTTATTGGCGTAACTTGCATAACTAAATCAGGAGTTTAGTGATTAAAAATGTTCTGTCGATTTAGTGTAGAAGTTTTATTGCCTATACAAACTTATTTTAGTGAAAAATTTTGTGATTGAAAAGGATAGTTAATCTAACATTAACAAAGACGAAGCCAAAGGTATTTATTCCACAGAAGAATTCACGCTTTTTATCGTCTTTAACAATTATTTAGTCCTTAAATTCTGGTCATAATGACAAGTAGGTGACTAAACGTGGCGCAAATTAAAGGGCTTTTGACAAAAAAAACAATTTAACGTACAAGATATTTATCTTGCGACCGGTTTTAAAATAATGATTGGCGAATGGAGTGATAGTCAAAATGATAGTTTTAGAGCCAGCGAAATGTAGTCATGTATTTCGCAGCTAAAAACAACAAAGAGGGAACTTTAAAACCGGTTTTTGATGAACAATACTTTCTAACTACTTTTGCCTGCTTTGAACGAAAAATATTCTGAGAACACTAAAACATTTAAAATTTGATGAAACGAAAGCAGATCGTCGCAGGTAATTGGAAAATGAACATGGATTTTGATGGAGGTAGGGACTTAGCCATTTCCATCATCAGAAAAATGGGACCACTGGAACCTACTGTCA
>JBFIJS010000462.1:0-4206 GCA_041600595.1 Saprospiraceae bacterium
ACGGAACGAACCGGCATTATAACCCGTGAGGGCCGTCTGCATGGAAATGGCAATATCCTGATTGGTGAGGTTGGCCCGGCCGGCTTTGTCCTGGTCGATATCGACAATGAATTTTTTGATCTTTGGGCCCCAGTCATCCTTGATATTTCTGGTGCCGGGGATGTTATGGAGTTTTTGTTTGATCGTTTCGGCCAACCGGTACAGCACCTCCGGAGAATCACCCGTCAGCCGGACTTCCACATCGGCCCCGCCACCGCCACCGCCGGCGAGCGCCCCGATCCTGATGTCAGCGTCGGGGAAGTGGGCGAAACAATATTCGTCCAGCGTTTTGGCGACACTGGTATTCTGCTCAAAGCTGGAGGTGTTAAGCAACATGTGAGCGTATCCGCTGTTGGCTTCGCCCGGCTGGTAACCGAGGTCGTAAGATTTGGGGCCTTCGGCAATGAAGGCCGTCCAGTCCACAATACCATCCGGTCTGTTTTCATCCACCAATAAATTCGTTTGTATAAATGCTTCTATTTGTTTGACAACCGCTTCCGTGCGTTCAATTTTTGTCCCCAACGGCAAATTGAGGTCCAGGGTAATCAAGTTGCGGTCGCTGTCGGGGAAAAAGATAAAAGGCAATTGGGGGAAAAGTGCCAGCGACCCCACAAACATGGCTACGATAGTGGCTAAAAATAACACGGGACGTCGCAGGGTCCACAGGAGGATCGTTTTATAATAGGCATTCAAACGGTCGAACAACCCTGGTTTTTCGTTGCTGTTTCCTGCCTTCTGTTTGACCCGGATAAAATTGGCGCCGAGGGTGGTGACCATCGTCATCGCCAAAAGCCAGGACGACAGCAGTGCCAGCGTGATCACCGAAAACAGGGGCCCCATGATTTCTCCCATGGTATTTTCCGCCAGGAAAAAAGCCAGAAAAGCGGCAGACGTGGTCAGGGACGAAACCAGAAGCGGGATCATCAACTCCTGACAGGAATCGATCGCTGCCTTTCGGGGCGAAATGCCGTCCTCCATTTTGACCATCATCGATTCAGAAACCACAATCGCATTATCCACCAGCATACCCAGGGCCATGATGAGGGCCGCCAGGGAAACCTGATTGAGGCCAATGTCAAACAACCCCATCAGCCAGATAGTCATAATCATGGCCATCGGGATCAGGCTGGCCACGACCATCCCGGTCCGGAAACCCAGAAACAGCAGCATGACGAGCAGTACAATGACGACCGATTGCACCACATTGCTCAGGAAGTCAGTTACTTTGGCGTCCACGAAATAATCCTGGGCTGCAACCCGGCTGAGGGTGACCCCGACGGGCAACGACCGGTTGTATTGCGCCAGTTTTTCATCGACGACCTCGCCCAGGCGGGTCAGATTGGCCCCTTCCTGTACGGCGACCGAAATGGCCAGTCCGGGATGGCCGTTGATGCGCACGATGTTTTCGGGGGGCGATTTGTATTGCCGGCTGATGCGGGTAATGTCGTGCAATTCAACCTGCTGACCCGTCTGACCGATGGGAATAAGCGTTTTACCCAGGTCTTCTATGGTTTCGAAATTGCCAGTAGGCTCCAGCACGATCCGTTCGTCTTCCAGGCTCACCTCCCCACCGGAGAAAACGATATTCGTGGAGGCAATGATACTGCGCAACTGGCCGGCAGTAAGACCGACCTCTGCCAGCCGGGCGTTGTCAAATTCCACATAAATCTGTTCTTCCTGAACGCCCACGATCTCGACCTCGGCGGCATCCTCCAGCTTGATGAGGTCGTCCCGGATGTCTTCGGCCATGTTTTTTAATTCATAATTGGAAAAACCATCCCCCTCCATGCCGAGCATGATGCCATAAACGACCCCCACGCCGTCGTCTTTCACCTCCGGAGGTTTACTGCCTTCCGGCAAATCCCGCTGGATGGATTCCACCTTTCTTCGCAGGCGGTCCCACACGGGTTGCAATTTTTCCTTGGGAATGTCCGGGGTGACTTCCACATTGACGACCGACAGCCCGGTGCGCGATTCACTGGTCACGGTTTTCAGCTCGGGCAACTCCTGAGCGACCTGCTCGATTTTATCGGTTATCAGTTTTTCGACCCGCTCCGGCGATGCTCCGGGAAACTGCGTGACGATGCTGCACACCCTGATCGTAAATGGCGGCATGGAGTCGCGCGACAGCTGGTTGTAGGCCAAGAGCCCCATGACCAACACCACGAGCAGCATCATGAGGGTGACCCGGTTGTTGTCTAAGGAGATTTTGGTTAAATTCATTTTGTTTATTGCTTCTTAGGTTGAGGAAAAAATCCGGAAGTAGGCCGGGATGGTTGATTGGAGCAGTTGAACCGGAGCCTACTCCTTCATCAGTTTGACCTCCATGCCGTCGAGCAGCGACTTCAGCCCGGCCGTTGCGACGAGGTCGCCGGCATTCAGGCCGTTTTTTATTTCAAAACCGGTGGCCAGCAGGTCGCCTACCTCTACCGCCTGCTTTTTAGCTGTGTAGCTGGTGTCGTTTTTTTCCAGTAAGAAAACATAGTGTCCGTCCACTCCTTCGGCAACGGCTTTTACCGGCGCCACCAGGCGGCCTTTTCCATCCGTTTTTTTCCCAAAATGAAAAGTGACATTGGCAGCCATACCGGGCCGCATCGCTTCGGTGGGGTTGTCAATCTGCACACTGACGGGATAGGTAGCTCCCTGGCCACTACTGAACCCTACTTCGTTGACTGTTCCTTTAAATACCTGGTTAGGGAAAATGGAAAACTGAATATCTACCGTTTGCCCTTTGCGGATGCTGGCAATGAATATTTCCGGAATGCCCACCTGTACTTCCGGCTGAGTTTCCGTAGCTAAAACGGCAACGACCCGACCCGAACCGACCAACTCGTTTTCCTCCACTTCCACGGCAGTTACGATTCCGGAAAAAGGAGCCGTCAGGCGGGCATAGTTGACCTGGTTCTGTGCGGATTCTACCTGCTTCTGCGAGGCGGTGACCTGTGCGACGGCGGCATTGTACTGCGATTCGGCTGCTTCGAAACCGGTTTTGGCCTGTTCGAATTCGCTGAGGGGGAGGCTGTTGTTTTCGTACAGCTTTTCCACCCGCTGAAAGGCAGAGCGGCTGTTAATCAATTGGGCTTTTGCGCTTTTGATCTGTGTTTCGGCACTTTTCAGTTGGGCAACAGCCAGGTCGTACTGAACCGAGTAGTCGATGGCGTCCAGTGAGGCGATGGTCTGGCCCTTTTTCACCCGGTCGCCAACTTTCACCGCAATCTGGTTGATGGTGCCATTCACTTTGAAACTCAATTTGGCCTCTTTGCTTGACTGGGCAGTGCCGGAAAAAGTGTGGGAAGCTTCGCCACCCGATTGGGTGATGGTTCCGAAACGAACGGGGCGCAGGGGCGGGCTGGTGTCAGTTGTTTCTTTTTTCCCACAGGCCGTCATGACGAGAACGGAGAAAAGAACACAGGTGAAAAATGGATGCTTCATTGGTTATCAAGTTTTTTTGTTTTGCAAATGACCGGGCAGGAGGCCGGCGGTTTTTATGGCCTGTCGGTTGGCAGTCTGTTGTCAGTGAGAAGCCATGTAGACTGTCAGTCGGGCAAACCATGCAGTTCGCTCTTCCGGAGTTGCCAAAAAGTAGAAAAAGCCGGTTGATCGCTCCAATTCCAGAAAATCCAGGATAAAGGTAAAAACAGCATTGACTGCGGCCAGCTCCGTTTGCAGGGATGCATTTTGGGCATCGATCAGGGTGGTGATGTTGACCTGTCCCTGCGAGTAGGCGTCCTGCACGATGTCGAAGTTTTTCCGGGCGGCATCGGCTGCTTTTTGGGAAAGCTCTACCCGGGAGTAGGAGGCTCCCATGGTTTCGAGATTGGAACGCACAAGCAATTCCAACTGATTTTTCAGGTCGGCCCGCTGGTCTTGCAGTTGGAGGATGGACAGCTCTGTCTGCTCTTTGCTGAAGCGGCGGGCCCCTCCCTGTAGCAGTGGGTACTGAACGCCGACACCCAGGTTCCAGGTCGGTTTATTGGCAGTGTTGCCGAGACCAAACATTTGCAGCTCCGGAGCAATGGCCGGCACCTCCCATTTATCGACGATGTAGTTTATTTCACCGGACAAAGCGACCGAGGGCAGGAAAAAAGCCCGCTCCTGCGAACGTTTCAGCCGTTCCCGGGCGGCAATGGAATAATCGACCTGTTTGAGTTCGGGTAAATAATTGAA
>JBFIJS010000463.1:0-4199 GCA_041600595.1 Saprospiraceae bacterium
CGAGGGGTTGCCTGTCGTTATCCGCAAATTCGGCGTCTTTTTTTGGGAAAAAGTATTGTAGTTGCAATAATATTTGCAATCCCTCCGGCTCGTTGAAATCAGAAATAATTGGATCGGGATTGCCCGGGTTCAGGGAATGGAAAAATCGGAATTGGTTGAGGTAATTATAATTAAAATGAGCTTCAATGGCTACGTTCGGCGAGAGAAACCTCGAAAACCCGATAGCCGCATTTCCCCGCTGTGAATAGCTTCCCCCAATGCTTTTGAGATGATTAAAATCGGTATGGAGGTAAATGCGGTTCCTGTTTTTCAAAAAATAATACCTCCCAAAAAGGCCGTAACCGGGAATGGACAGCCGGCTTTCACCACCGAAGTTGAGCATGTATTCTGGCTGGTATTTTACACCCAAAAAAAAGTTGTTAAAAAAGGCATAACCACTTTCAATGGTTGCGCTACCGAAAATACCTTTCGTGCCGGCAAATTCGTAATGCGTAACGGAGCCATTGAGATTAGAAATAATACTGCCTTTTTCGGTTTGGCTGCCTCCCGAGAAATGACTTAGGATGAAAAGAGTGATCAGAGCCGGCCGCAACCGAAAAGATATGAGGTTGGGAAACAGGATCGTTTTCCGGCTGCATAAACCGGTAAACGATCTTGTTTCCCTACTACTGTTACACCAGCCGATCATGGTTTAACTTTCGCCTTCTGCATGGGGTTGGGCAATTTTTCCTCCTGATCCTCTTTGTAAACTTTAAACAAGGCAGGCGTTTCGGGCACGGGGAAGGAGTTGTTGGTCTCGTTCACGTCGGCAGTTTCCCGGTAGGGGTCGAGGCGCACCTTTTTCACTTTTTTATTTTTCACAAATACTTTGCTGACCTCGGTTTCATTTTTGCGCCATATCTCGGCCGCGATGCGCTCTATTTCGGTCGTGCCATCCTCAAATTCCCATTCTAAAATTATGGGCATGACCATTCCGTGATTGGTAAATTTTAATTCGTAGTAATTTTTTCCAGCGTATTTATTTTCTTTTTCCTTTTTGGAAAAAGTGATCTTTTCCGATTTGACGGTCAGTACAGAATCTTCCGTTTCCCACGGTTTATAAGTGGTGTAAAAATCTACCAGCTTAGGGTCTTTTTCCACGTCGAACTCCATGCCTGACTCTTTGTTGCGGATGGTTGCAATGTCCCTGAATGGTTTCTCCCTTTTTATTTTCCGGGAAGTAATTTTTTTCTCCGGGTCATTTTCGAGGTCGGCTTTATACCAAACCACGGTGTCCATGGAAATATCTACGGCATCAATGCCGTAAAACCAGCCTCTCCAAAACCAGTCGAGGTCTTCACCCGAGGCATCTTCCATGGTGCGGAAGAAATCGGCTGGCGTCGGATGTTTGAACGCCCACCGCTGGCAATATTCCTTGAAAGCCATGTCGAAAAGCTCCCTGCCCATGATGGTTTCCCGCAGAATGTTGAGGCCGGTAGCCGGTTTGGCGTAGGCGTTCATCCCGAAGTAAACAATGTTGTCGCTGTTGGTCATGATGGGCTCCAGTTGGTTTTTGTCCATGCTCATGTAATCGGTTATCTGGTGAGCAGGGCCGCGGCGGTGCTGCCAGTTGTTGTCCCATTCGGACAGGGCGAGAAACTGGACAAAGGTGTTGATGCCTTCATCCATCCACGACCACTTGCGCTCGTCGCTGTTGATGATCATGGGAAAATAGTTGTGTCCGACTTCGTGGATGATGACGGAGATAGCGCCGTTTTTTTGCTGCTCTGTATAGGTTCCGTCCTCTTCCGCCCGGCCAAAATTGAAACAGATCATCGGGTATTCCATGCCATTGCTGGCTTCCACGGAGATGGCGACCGGGTAGGGGTAAGGGATGGAATATTTGGAGTAGGTCCGCAAAGTCTGTGCGACCGCTTTGGTGGAGTATCTGCTGTAGATCGGGTACGACTCTTTGTTGTAGTAGCTCATGCACATCACTCTTTTGCCGTCCTCGTTGTAGTGGGGCATGGCATCCCAGATAAATTTCCGGCTGGCCGTCCAGGCAAAGTCCCGCACGTTGTCAGCTTTGTAGATCCACGTTTGCAGTTTCGAGCTTTTTTTACCGTTGGCGTTTTTCCTGGCCTCGTTGAGAGTAATGATTTCCACCGGTTCGGTGGCGGTTTTAGCCGCTTCCCACCGCTGGAGCTGGGTAGGAGTCAGCAGGGAGGAATAGTTGAGACACTCGCCTGTGGAGCCGACTACGTAGTCATCGGGCAGGGTCATTTTTACCACATAATTGCCAAAAGTCAGGGCAAATTCACCCCGGCCGGTAAATTGTTTATTCTGCCAGCCTTCTACATCGCTGTAAACACAAAGTCTTGGAAACCATTGGGTGATGGTAAAGATGTAATTGTCGTTGTCCTCGAAATATTCGTAGCCGCCCCGCCCTCTGAAAGCGCTTTTCCGGTCGGTGATATAGTAATGCCAAGCGATATGGAAGGAAAACTCTTCGCCCGGTTTGAGCTTTTCGGGCAGATCGACCCGCATCATGGTTCCATTGATAGTGTAGGAAAGAGGTTTTCCATTTTCATCTGTCACCGATTCAATGTTGTGTCCGAACTTATTGTCTTCGTTCCATGCCTCCAGCATGAACAGTGCCCGCTCGTTCATTTCTTCTTCGATGTTACTGCCATTGAAGTGGTGGTGGTCCAGGTGGCCCTGGTGCTGGTTTTCGTCCAGTTGCAACCAAAGATATTTCAGGGTATGGGGCGACTGGTTGTAATAAGTGATCATTTCCTGGCCGTTCAACCGCAGATTCTCCGTGTCGAGCGTACATTCGATGTTGTAGTCGGCCCGTTGCTGCCAGTATTCCGGCCCGGGCGCTCCATCAACTCCCCGGTAGGGAGTGGCGCTTGGTAAAATGGCATCGAGCTGCTCGAAGGCCCGACCGTGATTGGAGGTTTGCTGACCAAACAAAAAGGTGGTGCTTATCAGGGAAAGGATTAAAAAATTGGAAATAAATTTCATACGTAAGATGGTGTGATGATACGATTCAGGAAGCGATGCATGGGTGACGGGAGGCGTGGTTGTGGAGCTGGAATTTTTCGCCACCGGTCATTTATGTGCTGCAGAAAAAACTGTGTTCTGCCCCGGCCCTGCAGATCGATACCTGAATTTTTTTGAATAAATGACTTCATTTTGTTCCAAAACCACTGTGATTTTGGAACCGCAAAGGTAAGAACCGGGTAAGAATCTAAAGGTTGTCCCGAAAACTGGCAATTTGTATGACAATTTTAAAGAAAAAAGTCCCGGCATGCTCACTGGCACGCCGGGACTTCAAAGAATCAGTAAGACCCGTCAAAACTCAAAGACCTGACTGGTCTTTAACCTGATGATCAACATTGTTCGTTTTTCTATCTCTGATTTGCAAAAATAACGTGGGGGGCTATTCCAACCTTTGCCCGGTTGGTTTTCCGGAAATTAGGATCAGTTACCGGTGGGGGCCAATGTCCTCTAAATCAGTCACCAGCAACAAAATCCGGTATTCCTTGGGCGAAATGCAATGTTCGGCGGTGGGGTAGGGAGCTACCAGACGCAGACGGATGGTTCGTCCAAAGAGGTTCACAGATTGACCGGTCATTTGCTGAGAATTGGGTGTTTCCAGAATGATGTCATGAGAATGCTCCCGGTTTTCCACAATTAGCCTGGTGGCAGCCCGGCCTTCCCAAATGCAATTGGCATCGGTCGGACACCGGCTATCTTCCGTAACTTCTTTGAAGGTAATGGTAAATCCGTCCGGCTTTACCAGCACACTTTCACCAATTTCCAGATAGATTTCCTCACCTACTGTTACGTTTTTGGCGTTGGAAACGAAGGGCATGAATTCATCCTGAGGAAGAATCACCTCCTCTTTTTGGCACCCGCTAAAAAACAGGAATGCCGCAATGAATACTACGATCCAGTTTTTCATGATATTTTATTTTTTTATGATTCATCTTTTTTACCGTTTAATGATACCTGAAATACAGCAGCCCGCCAATGATTATTGTTGCGGAAAAACGATGATACTTGTCATAGGAACACCCGATAGATTTTAAAAAATTGTTGCCGCTGGCCGTGGGTGAATATGCCTGTGAAGCAGGTTACCCTTTTATGACCGGAAGAGGTGTCTTTATCCACGGCTTTTCTGTAAAAACACTGTAAACATCATGCTTGGAACG
>JBFIJS010000464.1:0-4192 GCA_041600595.1 Saprospiraceae bacterium
CGTGATCACCTGCTTCCGTAAAGTAAAAGAAGGAGATGATAAAAAGTAATGCTGGTGAGAGATTGCGACATAGGTTAGCAGTCGGCAGTGATAAGTCGACAGTTTGAGCGCAGCGAAATCCCGAACTTGTCTGGCATGGCAGTCTTCCAACAAATTACAAATCAACCCTGTATGCTTTTTTCGAGTGTTGATTATTCAATACTCAGTACCAACATACACACAGGAAAAGTTGCTCTTTTTGCAACAGCCCAACAGCCTGCCCCAAATTCACTTCTAGGTGCTCTATAAGAAGTTTTAGCAGAATCAACGACAAGTCTCCAATGCCTGGTTAATATCCTCCAGCAGCACCTCTTCTACCATGGCGTACATCTGATTTGAGTAGGAGTAGCCCTCATTCAGGAAGGTTCTGGCTTTGGTAAAATAGTCGCAAGCTTCAGCTGGCCTGCCCAATAGTTTCAGGGCTTTCCCTTTGTAGAAATGAGCCTCCATAAATTTGTTGAAATAAAAAATCCCCCGGTCAAAATCTGCGATGGCTCCCTCCGCATCCTGCAACTCCAGCTTGACGATGCCGCGGTATAGGAACACCTTGACATCCACCCAGTCTTCTCCCCTTTCTTTGGTCGTATTGGTAACGGAACGGTCGAACAGCCTCAAGGCCTCTGTCAAATTGCCCCGCCTTTTTTCGGCGATGCCCATGGTATAATAAATATCTCTCCCCCAGGGCGCATCCGTAAAATTGGGTGTCAGGCTATCCAATTCAATCAGGTCTTTCAAGGCTCCTTCGCTGTCGTGCAGATAGTACAACCTGGCACAACCGCGGTAGCCGAGATACTCTATCGGCTCCAGCCGAACCGCCTCGTTGAGGTATTTAAAGCCCATGGCAAACTCCCCTTTTTGCAAATGAGGCAACGCTCTTTCCAACCATACATTGGCATAGGTGGGATCGGCCTCCAGGGCTTTCGACAAATAATACTGAGCGTGGCGGGAATCTGCATGCAACCCTTTGCGCTTTTCAATCCAATACTCAGCCTCCTGCCGGGGTGTTTCCCAGTGCGGTGTTTCTTCGGGCCCGGTGCATTGCCAAAGCGAAAAAAATAGCAGTATCAATGTAGAAATCCTCATCATTTTCACAGGATAATATCAGTTATCTGGCCATCCGCCATTTTGAAAGTAAGCATGTTGAAGCTATCGTACGCCGTACCCTGGTAAACGGCTACCTGCCAGCCATCCATTTGCTTTACCGCTTCCAATATGGTGTTGGAAATTTCAGTGGGGAATTCTTTCGGCTTGTACCGTTCGTTGATGCCCAATATCCGGTAGCGGTTCTTTTCACCTTCACAATTCATGACAAACCGAACCGTCAGGTATCCGGTCTCTCCTTTTCGCAGAGGCAGTTTTTTCATGACGGGTTGAAAATAATCCAACACACTTTTCACCCCTCCCCGATAAGACGCCATCCGGTAATTGTTTTCCAGAATAATTTTTTCATTACACAATTCAAACGCCGGGTCATCCAGCTTTGCTGAAAAAGGAATGTAACCGATCGAATAAGGCGGCAGGTGGCGTTGCTCTTTTTCACCACCACAGGAAACACCGGCCAGCAGGAAAAATAGCAGGACGCTAATGAGAAATGCAGGCCCGGCAAGCAACCTGCCTGACCGGTTTTTACAAAAAAGTTGTGGGATGAAAAAAAAGGATCTGGAGCAATGGAGACGACTCATATTTGATGGTAAATTCAGCCAACTGTTCAAAATTAAACGAGTCAGTCTCCATCCGATTAATTCCTTTCGAGGATTAACAGATCGTTATAATTGTTAGGAATCAGATAAAAATATTTTTCGGAAAACTCACTGTTCACCCGAACCAGTCCCCTCGCCTCTCCAATGGCCCAAAAACCGGAAGCTCTGGCCGGCACACCGGAAAAACCACCGGCTCCATCTCCCAACAGCAGACACCCCGTCGAGGTGTCGAGCGGGCCGGTTTGAACATCAAAGCCGCTATCGTTGCCCACCAGCAGTAGGTCCGGGATGCCGTCCTTGTTTACATCGTCCGTCCTGATTCCGTAAACCGGAGCAACCTGGGCCACATCGGGCAGGGTATGCAAAACGAACTCACCGTTCTTGTTCTCTATCCAGACGGTCGCTAAAATATCGGCGGATAAGTGCGTGGCGTTGTCCAATTCTCCGGAGGAAAACACCTGGTGGATATCCGCCCCGGCATACTGAGCGTTCCGGATGAATTTCTTTTTCAAATGCGGCAATTGTTTGAGCAGGTCGTCCCGCATTGGCACGGGCAATTGCCGGTTATTTTCTTCGATGCAAAGGATGGGGTCCAGACTGCCATTTTGGTCGAAATCTCCGGCGTAAAGATGGAGCGGTGCATCGTAACGGGTATTCAGCCCGACATTGCCGGCGATTATATCCAGGTCGCCGTCGTTGTCCAGGTCAGCCGTTTCGATGCAGTTCCACCAGCCCGCTGAATGTTGTATGGCAGATGGAGAAAGGCCGTTAAATTTTCCATTTTCCTTCGTAAAAATGGAGATCGGCATCCACTCGCCGGCTACGATCAATTCGTCCTCTCCGTCGTTGTTCAGATCAGCAAATGCCAGAGCTGTCACCATGCCGATGTTTTTAAATGCCGGAAACAGGTTGTTCGTGGCGTTGGTAAATGTCCCGTTCTTGTTTTCCAAAACCATGCTTTCGGGTATTTCCGGAAATCGTCCCGGCGTAACCCTGCCCCCTACCAGCAGGTCCAAATCGCCGTCGCCGTCGATATCATGGGCAACGACAGCTTTGCCGCTGTTTTGGATTTTTGGTAAATTATTCTGTTTGACCAATCTGCCACTCCCATCGTTGAGGTAGAGCCGGTCCTGGTAATGCTCGTCCCCTGCCGGCCATTCGTTGCCACCACTCACAACGTAGAGATCCGGATCGCCATCATTGTCGGCATCAAAAAACAGGGCACCAACATCTTCGTATTGCTTGTCGGCCTCCAGATCAGGCATATTTTTCCGGTCGAAACTTCCCTGCTTATTTTGCAAAAAAACAGCACCGGCCTGCCCGTTGGCCCCGCCGATAAAAAAGTCATCAAGACCATCGCCGTTTAGATCGGCGGCACAGATGGCGGGCCCGAGATTCGAATACCGGTGCGGCAACAAACGCTCCCGGTTAAAATCTTCGAAATCATTTTCCCGATGGGAAAAAAGCGAGCCCGGATGTTTTTTGAAAAATGACGGAACCACCTCCCGAACAGCCATTTTACTATCCGTTGCCTGGGCAATATCAAACAGCAATCGTTGATTGGCAGGTACATTTTCCAGGGTCTGTCGTTGGCCGGATGGCCACACCACTTCGATCCGGTCTACTTTCTCCAGCTTTCCCAATCCCACTTGAAAGACCGGCTCGACGGAAGAGTAAAAGCCCCTCACCGGGGACATTTCCTGATACGCCATCAGTTCTCCGTTGTGAAACACACTGATCTTGGCGCCCGTACCCTTCGGATTGCCGGCAGGCCCGGCACACCGGAGTTGCAACCAATTATTTTGCTGCTGCTCCGCCGCCTTGTTTTTATAAATAAATGGTGTGTCATCAATATTGTGCACCACCAGGTCCAGGTCACCGTCATTGTCCAGATCGGCATAGGCGGCCCCGTTCGAAAAGGTGGGCTGCGCAAAGCCCCAGTTTTCCGAGACATCCTCGAACTGCAGGGACTGGCTGTTTCTGAACATGCGATTTTGGACCTTACGGGAAGGCATGAGTTTGGAAAAATCTTCGAACGTTTTAAAGCGGCTCTCGTTGATACCCCCCGTCCGGTTGATGCTGTCGGCGGTATAGACAAAGAAGTCGATGTCGTTGAGGTCCCGTCGCACCCCGTTGGTGACGAAGAGGTCTTTCCAGCCGTCGTGGTCAAAATCGGCAGCCAGCGGCGCCCAGCTCCATTCCGTATCAAAGATGTTGGCGAGGCAGCCAATCTCGCTGAAGTGCCCCTGCCCGTTATTCAGCTGTAAGGTATTCCGCATTTGCTGGTCACCGTAGCCTTGCCGGATCAACTGCTTGTAGCGTTCCAGTTGCATGGTGGTCATTTGCCGGCGACGCTGTTCCCAGGTTTCCCCCAACATATCCAGGGTGATGATTTCCGGCAAACCATCGTTGGTCAAATCGGCAATTTCAACGCCCATTGCATGGTTGGTCAA
>JBFIJS010000465.1:0-4159 GCA_041600595.1 Saprospiraceae bacterium
GAGAAATGATTTATTTTTTTCCCACACCACTTCGGAATCGATATATTTAAACAATCCGCTATTGTTGCTGACTCTAAGCGCACAAAAAAAGCTGGACCTTTCCGCAAGGTCCAGCTTAATATTACGCTAACTGATAGAGATTGCTTTTTTCAATCAGATAAAAAGGTCTGCCAGTCCGGCATTACTTTAACTCAAAACTACCTTTACCTGACAAATAACCTTTGTTGTAGATTTCCACATCGTACTGGCCGCTTTGGAAGGCTGCATCGGGCTTCCAGTTGAAGCAAAGCTGGGTTTCGTCGTTGACATAGTCATATTCTGCCATTTGAGTAAACCGAACTTCTTCTCCCGTCCTACTATTGGTAATCGTGCCGCTGCCCAAATCTTCGATGGCCAGTGTTTCACCTTGCGGGTTGATGATGCGAATAAAGAACTTCTCCGTTCCCGGCCTGACCAGCTCGTTGACCACTGTGGTAAAACAGACCTTTAACTGATCCGTTTTTTTGGCGGCTTTCTGATCTGCTGTTTTTCCGCTTCTCCGGACTTTCTGGGGCGTGACGTTTACAGATTTCACCTGCACCACCGAACCAATAGCGACAGATTTGGACAACTCTTCTTTTTCATTTACCAGTTGTGCTTTAGCGATGGCAAGCTCTTCGTTCTCACCCAATTTGGCCTGAAGAGACATATTGAGCTGGTCCCGTTCATTTTTAAGCATGGTATTTTCCTGGGCGAGCATTTCCTGTTCAGCTTTCAGTTGCTCAATATCGGCGACATAATTTGCCAGCTTTACCTTCAGATCCTTGATCTCGGCGCGGGCGGCATCGTACTGTCGCTTATCCTTAAGCAAGAGGGCGATTTGACTTTTCTGGGCCTGAAGCGCCATTTTTTGCTGATCGATCAGGGCATTGATTTCATCATTTTCCCCTTTTAGCTGGTCCAGCTCGGCAATAGCTTCATTGTATTGGTTTTCCAATTCATTGTGCAGTTTTTGCACCTCCTGCAGCTCGGCAACTTTTTGCTCCAGCGCACGGGTTGTATTCATGCTGTTGTACGTGAGCCAGGCGACAGCAACGAGCATCAGAAAACCGATACAAAGTAGAATCGGCAATAGCGTATTGTTCGGTTTTTTCGGTGGAATAGAACCCGGATAAGACGTTTTTGATAATGGAGGCGTTTGTTGGGACCCGCTCATCCGTGGATTGTTAGTAGTATCCATAGTTGTATTGTTTTTGACTTCTGCCCAGCAAAATCAGGAGAGTGCTTGTTCAGAAGTGGTTGGTGTTTAAAATATTTTAGCGGTTTCGGTTAAATAATGTGATTGTCAAAAAGTTTGTTCGGTCAATAGAGCTAAGGCAACCGCTTATTTCACAATCGGCAAAATTAATCCTTTTATTAAGATATTGAAATTCAAGCCCTTACAAAATAGGCAGTTATACGTCATAATTTCCCGAAGGGGTAAGGATTTCCCAAAAAAACGAGCACTGCCGGCCGGGGTTGAAGCGTTTTTTTAGGTCGGTACAAAATGAAAAAGGCCGCTTTGTTTCATGTTGCTTCCGATGTTGGAAAACCACCGAACCTGCCGTCGTCGTCTTCTATTTCTCCCGTCAATATGGTGCATGAGCCAACGATTTTCTGAGATAATATTTCGTAGTTTTGCAGCCCCTTACTTAAAAACAACAACTATGTTTACGATAAATATTTACTTACGCTTTGCCTTGATCGCCTTGTTACTGGTTGGCGGAACCATCATGGCTATTTTTCTGGGATTCTGGTATGCATTCCCTTTCTTACTGGTTGGAGTGGGCCTGCTGATCGGCTATTTTTTACTGGGCACCGTACAGTCGGCGGCAGTCTTCATGCAAAACACCGATTATCTGGGAGCAGAAAAAAGACTGAACCTCACCTGGAAACCCAATTGGCTGTATGTTTCTAACCGGGCATATTATTACATCATGAAGGGAACGATTGCCCAGGGACTGGGCAGGAACGAAGAAGCCGAAAACTATCTGAAAATTGCCCAGAAGCTAGAGTTGCCAACCGATAATGAGAAGGCCGCTGTACAACTACAGCTCGCCGGTGCTGCCGCCCAAAAAGAGCGATGGAATCAGGTCAAGTTGTATTTAAAAGAAATAAAAGGACTCAATATTACCGAACCGGCCCTGAAGGATCAGGTCAAGCAATTTGAAAAAGCCGTGAAAGACCGGGGCCAGCTCAAAGCCGCCCGGCGTATGGGCCAAATGCCCAAAGGCGGCATGCCAATGAAGCCAGGCGGAAAACGCAGACGGCCAAAAATGCGTTAATCTCGTTGAGAATATTCAACAGTTAACTTCTGGAACCCCGCAGCTATGATCAATGATCTACTTCTCGTTTGTTTTCTCAAAATAATACCTCGAGTGGACAAACCTACCGTTATTACGCCTCAACATCTCGGCACTCTGTGCATTGGTTGATGCGAGTCACCACACATCCGACGCAGGCAGTTTGCAGCCCGTTTTTTTTCAATTTTCTTCATAAATCTGCTTCAATACCCGCTCCATTTCTTTCTTAATTGCGCTGGTTTTTATCGTAAAATTATTGTGCATAAAACTGAACACGAGCAGTTTGCCACTCTTGGTAATTAGATAACCGCTCAAACAGTGGTTGTTGCGCAATGTCCCCGTTTTTGCGAAAACATAGGGCTGTCCTCCGTTCTTATAATTACCCTCAATAGTTCCCGAAACACCACCCGCCGGAAATATGTCCAACAGTTGCTCGCGCGGCACCTGTTGCCGGATCAGATCCAAAACATAAACCAGACTTCGGGGCGTCATTAAATTATACCTGGAAAGGCCGGAGCCATCCACCCATTTGGGCACATCAGGCAGATCGGAAAGAACAGTATCCACGACGTACTCAATGATCTGCTTTGTATTCATGTTCCCGTATTTAATACCCGAACACAACAGCAGTAATTGTTCGGCAACAAAATTATCGCTTTGCTGCATCATCAAGCGGTAGAGGCTATCAACTTCCACGCTGTACAGGGTATTGGCGCCGGCCGGAGACAGCGATTTTTCATTTAGCACGTGGACTGATCGGCCCAGGGTATCGGCCATTATTTTAGCCAAAAACTCCGGCGTGACCCGGAAAGGGGCCTGCCAATCAAAATGACCACCTCCTGCCGCATAATTGTTGAAGGAAAACTGGTTGTCAAACTCGACCCGACCGATGTAATCATCTTCGTGGAGAGAAGGATCGTGAAATAAATAGTCTTTTAAAAAGCCGGGCGATACTTCCAACCCTTTTGTGGTATCGTTTTGCACAAAGTGGGCAACGTTTCCATAAATAGGGAAAGGCGATTTTTCCGGCTGGTAAGAATAAGGGTAATCGCTCCACATCCAGCCTTCACCGTAGCGGCTGTCCTTAAAATTGGAAGGGCAAAATAAAAGCGACTCGGGCCGGTATTTTAAAAAATTGTACACCTTATGGTTGGCACTCAGGTGCGGATTCAAAAAGGACGGATCGCCGGTGCCCCAGAAAACCATAAAGTCACCTTGTTTTTTATATAATAAAGCGGGAATAGAATCACCAAGAAATTGAAGGCTGGTAAAATAAGTAAGAATCTTTGTATTCGACGCGGGCGTAAAGTATTTATCGGAATTATACTCGTACAACATGCTTAATTGCTCCGGGTCGTACAAGGCAAAACCTGTAAAACTTTTATTAAAAACAGCAGATTCCTCAAGCCGCAAATCCAGCGTTTTAACGAATGGAAGCGCCGGCACTTGACCGATCCTGCTTTTTTTCTGCGCATAAATATTATTCGAAAAAATAAAAACCAGGAAAAATAAAAACGTATAAAATCTCATGGGTTGAAGTAATTGTTTTTGGAAAAAATAAATTTATTATCGGTCAAAAATAATAGTCACAAAAAATGCAGCGATACACTTAGTAAAAGCTTTGGGCAGAATATACCGATTCCGAAGTGGTGTGGAAAAAAATAAATCATTTCTCCATCGGCATATACTCAAAACCAGTAGCTGATAAAAAATAAAATTCCCAGACCACTTCGTTTTGAGTATAGATTGAATGACTCTTTACCGGTTTTTAAAATCAGTTTGCTGCTGCATGCTTCGTTCAATCATATAATTCCACTTTAAATTTACTCAGGTCGGGC
>JBFIJS010000466.1:0-4155 GCA_041600595.1 Saprospiraceae bacterium
GGAGTTGGGAGAGAATGGCTTGTTCACAGGCTTTATCGACGGCGGTTACGACTTGTGAGGCGAGGCTGGTGCCTCCTTTTTTTTTCTCTACCAATACGTCAGCATGCATATATTGCTGAATGACTTTCCCCGCCGAAAGGGCTGCTTCGATCGCTTTATTGGTAAGTTGTAAAAGGTCCATATTTACAAACTATTGATCACTTCTGCTGTCACCCGTTCACTGTAACTATTGAGTTTCCAATGGCCGGGACTCCACCCTTTGAGGAAGCGGTGAAAGTCCGCCCAGGCTACCCGGTACATGGACCGCCATTCCTGTTCCAACGCTTCGTTTTTTTCCTTTAATTCCCTTTGTAAACACTCGAAATAGGTATCCAGAATTTTTTCTTCCAATCGTTCGCACGCACTTTCACTCAGACAACTTCCTATAAAATAGGCCACATCTTTCATCCCACAGCCACCACCGGTATATTGAAAATCTACCCCGGCGACTTGCCCATTTTCCGCAAAACAGAAGTTGGCCAGTTTGGCATCCCCGTGGACAAACGTTTTGTACGAACAACCATTCAGTTTTGCATGGATGACGGGAGCCGCCTCCTTCAATCTCGGATCGTCCAATACTTCCAGTTCGTGCGGTCTGGTCTCCAGATGCCAGTAGGTTCCCACATCCCATAATCCCTGCGGAGCCTCTCCCAGATAACTTGCGTGAAATTGTGCCAACCACGCCAAACAAGCAGCTATTTCCTCCCAAATGACCGTCTGTTTACGCAGGGGAAAGCCCGCTTCATCCAGGTCTTCCAGCACGATCAATACTTCATCCCCCAGCTTTTCGATGGCTAAACATTCCGGCAAGCGGGCCGCACACTTTTTACTGTAAGTGCCGTACCACGTCGTTTCTACCTGATACGATTTCACCTTTCGCTGGTGACCGATATCCGTATTCCAGCCTCGGGGGTGATTTTTAATGATGGGTAGTTGAACGTGTTTTAGAACCACGCTTTTTACGGATGCATTTTCCAATCCGACTCGCATGATTTTTCCGTATCCACTCCACAAGTCCTGAATCAGCTTTTTTTCGGTGAAACCGGTGGCTCCGGTTCGCTGCAAAATAATCGACCTGAAATTTTCATTCATAGGCGGCAAAGGTAAAAAATTGTCAGGGGTGAGTTAAATTGGATGGGCTCCTCAAATGTTCGACCATGTTGAGGTAGTTGGGTAAAGAACCATTTCAATCATTCCCAAACAAGGATTTGCCGGGCAAAAAGTCAGTTGGCATCAGGCCTGATCAGTGTCCAGAAATACCTTGAATGTTTTATCGAGTGGATCAAAATGTGCTTTCAGTGTGGCAAAAAAAGCGTCACCATATTTCAGGTAATAAGGCAGGAAATTATCGTAGCGCTCTTGCAGGCCATTTTCCGGGAAAATTTTATCCTTTACCGAGCGGATTTGCGAAATGGCATTTTCGTGGGCTTGCTTTTCTGCCCTGAGCAGGCGGGTTTCAATTTGGTCGATGCTCTTACTGGCTTTAGCGTGTTCGGCCAGGACGTATTTTTCGAGATTGGGGTCAGTAATTTTAGCAGAGGCAGCTATTTCTTCGAATAGCACCTGCAGGGCCTCTTTTTCTTTTTCCAGTGAAATTTCAACCTGGCCAAACTTGGCGATGTATTCCCGGATCAACAAGTCGGTATCTTTCCACAAATCGGCCAGTTGGAGGTTGGCCTTGTTCATTTTTTTGAGAATTGACCCGTCCAGCCACAGGGCCGAATCGCGACGAACCAGCATCGGGAAGTTGATGTTGAAATGGGCAAACTGGCTTTTTCTTTCGAGCCAGTACGCTATTTCGCCGCCGCCGCCAACATAGGCCAGATTAGGCAGAATCAATTCCTGATAAACCGGGCGCATGATGACATTCGGGCTGAATCGCTCGGGGTGGTCTTCAATTTCCTGCGTCATTTCCTGTTTGGTAAATGACAAGTCGGTATTTAATACCCGGTACTGTCCATTTTCCGCTACGATCCGTTCCCGAAGGTTTTTTCCCAGATAAAAAAAGTTTATTTCCCGGGGCATGGCCTGCGAGGGGTAACCGGCTTTTTCCAGTTCGGCAAAAGTGGCCTCCACCAAAGGCTGGGAAACCTGCTCAAATATCTCTTCTTTAATGATGGGGATAAATAATCTTTTTAAAGCTGCATCATTCGTATTGAGCACCACCAACCCCTCTGATTTGAAAAGCTCATGCGCCATTTCAAAAGCGGCCCGGGCATAATTTTCCTGACCGACATGGGTTTTTTCGATCAGCGAAAATATTTTTTTTGCATTGTCGCTCTCGCCCAGAATCCCCTGGAGCTCCTTAAATACCGGTTCGAGAGAGTCAGGGCTCATGTGCCCAACCGGGCCCTTTTCGCCACTTTCCCAGGTCAGGGTCTTATTAAATAAATGTAAATGATTGATCTCCTCGAAATCGTGGTCTTCTCCGCTGGATATAAATACCGGAACAAAATGAAAATCGGGATATCGCCCGGCCAATTGCTTGGTGAGGTTGATGGCCGAAATTATTTTGAAAATATAATACAATGGCCCTGTGAAAAGGGAAGGCTGATGGGCGGTGACGATGGTAAACGTATTGTCTTGCAGCAATTTTTCAATATTGCTTTGCACCGCTGCGGTACGCTCCAACCCGGTGTGTTGCTGCCGAAGAACATGGACCAGCGTGGCACGGTCAATGGCTTGCTTTCCCTTATCGGCGATAACCTGCTCAAATGAATCGAGGCTGACCGCATATTTATAGAACGGTCTGAGTGCAGGAGCTTCATTTATGTAAGCCTTATCCCTTTGTGAAAAGAGAGGAATTTCCTCATAGTTAAATTTCTTAATCTGCATGTTCTGTTTTTGATGATCCTGGTTGATGAAATCGTGACGCATCTGGAAACCGGTGTCAGGAACTGGCCCGGATGACTCCGGAAAGTCAAACCTTTTTACCTTTCATGGCTTCTGCAATGGTCTTGTCCATGGCCCGGTGGGCGAGGGGAGCGGTGAATTCATTGAGGTCCTGTATGGCCTTGTTGATAAGATCTTTATCGTTTCCGCTGAGTGTATCCTTTAAATCTCCCACCAACCGGAGGGTTCTGTTTTTTTCCTCCACACTCAGTAAAGCATCGTTTTGTTTCAAAAATTTATCGGCAGAAAGGAGGATATGATTACCCTCATTTCTGGCTTCGAGGAGCCCGCGGGCTTCCATATCGTCCTGCGCATTTTCGATCGAATCGAGTAGCATCCGGGCCATTTCTTCTTCGGTGATTCCGTATTGTGGCTTGATTTCGATGGCTTGTTCGGTCCCGGAGCGCAATTCCCTGGCTTTGACTTTGAGAATGCCATCAGCGTTGATGATAAAGTGGATTTCAATTTTGGGAAGCCCGGCCGGCATGGGGGGGATATCTTTCAGGATAAACTCACCTAATTTACGATTGTGTTGAACCAGGTCTCGCTCACCCTGATATACGGCGATTTTGAGGTTTTTCTGACCATCAATTGAGGTGGTGTATTGGCGGCCGGCCTTGATCGGTACCTTGCTGTTGCGGGGAATGATCACATCCATAAGGCCACCCATCGTTTCGATTCCCAACGACAGCGGCGTGATATCCAACAATAATACATTTTTCTGAAAACCAGCCAGGACATTTGCCTGGATCGCAGCACCGAGGGCAACGACTTCGTCGGGATCGAGCTGGTCAAAGAGTTTTTTACCAAAAAATTGGCTGACCTCTTGCTTGACCAATGGCACCCGGGTCGATCCTCCCACCATCACCACATGGTCGATAGCACTGGCTGGCAACTTGGCATCGGACAGCGCCATCTGACAAGCCTTGATCGTTCTGGCAACCAGGGAAGCGATGGCTTCATTGAACTGGGACAGGCTTATGCCAACCGTTTGCCCCATGACCGTCGTTTCGTAGCGCTCCTGATTTGATAAAGCTTTCTTCGCTTCTTCAGCGGCAAGTCTGACTTGCTGGCTCAGCGACTTTTCACTTTCGAGTTTTGTTTTGGTAAAATGACCGGCCTGCACCCAATGATCCACGATGGCTTTGTCGAAATCATCACCTCCCAGAAAAGTGTCTCCATTGGTAGACAAAACCTCGAAAATGCCATCTTCAATGCGGAGAA
>JBFIJS010000467.1:0-4154 GCA_041600595.1 Saprospiraceae bacterium
GGCGAAAGCGGTAATTTTTCACTTTCCGTCAATTGGGCCTCGAAAATTTTAATGACTTCCACTTGCTCGCTGGGCAGATCCGGTTCGGTCTGGGCCATCAGTCCGTTTGAAAGGAGCAGGATACTGAGGAAAAGATAGGTTCTCATTATATTTTGTGATTTTATTTTTTAATTGAATGCATGGTTCATGGCCTTGGCACTGCCGCCGGAGAAGTTGGCTCCACCGGTAAGGCACCAGCAGAAAGGTCTGGTTTCAGTCCTTTCAATTATTGTTGCCATCATCCATAAAATTGTTACCCGTATCGATTCTGCTTTTCCCGGCCTCCTGTTTTTTCAAAACTTCGAGTTTCTTGCGGGCAGTCGGGACAATCTCGTCGGTCTGGTTTTCGTAATTCTGGATCAGGGCCTCCAAAACCGTTTTGGCACTGAACGTATCGCCTTGTTCAGCAAAAACATCAGAGAGCAGCAGGAGGCTTTTTCCGACCCAGTATGGGTAGCCGGAGTTCTCGTTATTGTTATCCAGACATTGCTTTTTGGCCTTGTCGAGATCCCGGTTTTGATAATGAATTTCAGCGATCAGATAGCGGGCTTCTGCGGTTTGTTCGTTGTCACTGAGCTTAGTCACCTTGTTGAAGGAGGTCATAGCAGTTGCAAAATCTTTTTTATCAAACGCTATTTTTCCCAGGTAAAATTCTGCCGTGGCTTTTTGCAGATCCGATGCGGCTGCATTAGTGGCTACTTTCCTGGCAGCCGATTGCACGGCAGCGACATTGTTGAGGCGATAAGCAGAGCGCATGGCTCCCAGTTGTGCTTCAAAACGATCTTCCGGTATCGTCGTTTCGTTTTCCCATTTCATATACAGGTCGTAGGCTTTTTGAAAATCCTGCTCATTGTGGTAGGCAATCTGAGCGGCCTTACCTAAAGCATCCACATAATACCTGCCCCGCCCTTTTGCCAAAATCCATTCGTAGTCTTCCAGTGCTTTTGAATACTGCTGGAGCACCGCATAGCTTTCCCCGCGGTGATAGCGGGCAACCAGCGTATTGATGCCATTGGGGTAACGATTCAGGTAGCTGGTGAAAGCAGTAATAGCTTTTTCGTACTGACCATTTTCGTAGGCATTTTCTGCGGCGTCGAATGCCAGCTGGTCTTTTTCCGAGTTTTCCAGACTGTACCCGGGTACTGTTTCCAGAAAGGCTGTATAACCATCGGGGTCCCCCATATCCTTAATGTATATTTCCCGCAGGGCAGTCAAAGCCGCATCAGCCTCCCCCTTGTTGGGATTGTGGGAAAACACTTTCTTGTAAAACTCAATGGCCGCCGGCCGGTTGCCCTGATTGTAAGCAACCAGCCCGAGCCGAAGCAGTGCATCGTTGACGAGGTCAGAATTGGGGTAATCGCCGACCAGTTTCATGAAGGAGTCGGTCGCCTTACCCGCTTGTTTGATTTCCTGAAAAGTAATGCCCAACTGGAAAAGTGCATCGTCGGCATAAGCTGATTGCGAATGTCTTTCGATCAGGCTTTCCAGGGCAATAATTTTATCCGTGTTCCGACCACGCAGGCCTTCGATAATTGCTTTTTGAAACAGGGCGTACTCAAAGCCCGGGTAGCGGGCATTGACGGCGGCATCGTAGAACTTGATGGCATCGTTATATTTGTTTCGTTTGAACAAACAATCGCCTGCCCGCAGTGTCGCATCACCCAGGATAGATTCTTTAACCGTTTTATTGACAATGAAGGAACTGTTTCGGCGAATGCCTTCCACGGCATCGCTGAAATATTTCTCGGCGGTGTTAAAATTTTGCTTTTTCAGGTAATTGTAGCCCTGCAGGTAGTTGGCCGTGTAAATGGACGATTCGTCCGGAAGACCCCGCTGCGATTTTGACAGCGCAATAAATTGGTTGAGGTAATCAATACTGGTGTCGTAATTTTTTTCCTGGTATTGTATATCTCCTAACCAGTACAAAGACAACGCTTTAAATCGTGCATCCACCGAGTTGGCAACCGATTTGGTAAACATTTCTTTGGCTTGGGTTAACCGTCCGTCCCGGTGGTGCTGCACCCCTCGCAGATAAAGCACCTGCTGATAAGCTTCTTTCAGCTGGGGTGTTTTATTGGGCATCCCTTCCAGGGTCTTGATAGCTTCGTCATAATTACGGGTATTGACAAAGATGTCGCTCATAAGTACCTGGGCCTCGTTGTAATAGATCGAGCTTGGCTGTATGCTCTGCAAGGCCGTCAGAGCCTCTTTGTCAAATTTGAGCTCGTAGGACAATTTGGCATAATTGATCATGGATACTTCCTGAATCTCAGGCTTGTAGCTCATACGGCTGGCTGCCGCAAATGCATTCCGGGCCGCTTCCTTGTCCTTCAGTTTCAGCCGGCAATCGGCCAGGTAATACAGAGCCAGCTGACCCATTTCCGAATTGACGGAGGTAAGTTGCTGGAAATTTTCGGCAGCATCTCCGTACCTGCCGGCACGGTACTGACAATAACCCAACTGGTAAAAATCCTGCTCCTGCATTTGGCGGGTAACCCCTGCTTCCAGGTAAGTCAGGGCCTGGTCGTATTTTCCCTGTTCAAAATAGGCTTGCCCCACCAGCCGGTTCATTTCTTCCAGCTTGCGCAATTTGCGGTCGTTCAATTTGGGCAGGGAATATTTAATCAATTCCTCAAAATCACGTTGGGCAAAATAAATCTGAGCAATGTAATAAGGTACATGAGGCTTATACTCCTGCGAACGTTCCGCCAACCGGAAGGCCTTGATGGCCTCCGAATATTTGGTTTGAAAAAACTGACACAAACCGTAGTAATAATTGGCCGGATAGAAATAATTGCCGGGAGCATCCTTGATCTGCACAAAGTTGGCTTCTGCTTCCCGGAACTGTTTCTGGACAAAATAGCAGTAGCCGGTCTTGAAGTACACCTCCGCCCGTTGCAGCTGGTTGAGTCCCCGCGGGTTGATCTCCTTGTAAAAATCCAGGGCTTTATCGTATTTCCTGGCATTGTAGAAATAATTGGCCACTTCCATCAACGCCTGACTCGCCAGGGGGTCCGGACTATATTTCCGGATGAAGTCGAGAATCAGCTTTTCCCCGTCCGGCTTTTCGAGCCTGACCGCCGACTTGGCATAACCGAGCTCTGCCCGCATTTTCAATTGTTCCCATTGTGGCTCATTGGCCGCCGGCAATTTTTCGATTGCCTGTCGGAACTCCTCCATAGCGTAACCATAAATTCCTTTATTAAAAAAATCCTCTCCCCTTTTGTAGGCGAGGTTGGCCTCGGTGTAGACCGTCGTCTTTTGGCCAAACAGTTGGCCGCTCAGGCAAAACAGGCCCAAAAAAAGAAATGCTCTCGTTAAATGCATCATTATATTGGTTGTTAATTGTTGGTTGTCAATTCTTTATCGAATAGTTCGGTGGATTTACTTCGAAAAAATTTCCCAAAGTATTCCGCCAAACAATGACCACGTTTTAAATCGGCAGGTTGTTCGGGTTTTCGGGGAGACGATCACTGGAAATGAATCGGGCTGGAGCTAGCAACTTCAATTTGATGAAAAATAGATTTTTACCTACCACCCCACTCTATTGCATTAACCGTTAGAAGAACGATTTTATCAGCATCTCGCAAACATCAGTATTTCCAAGGGGTCAAGGTAGTTTTTCCTCCGCTTTTCAGCGGTCTTTTTCATGTTTTATCCATTCATTAACAGATCTCTTCGAGGGGTGAAATTATAAAAAATTTGCTTGTAAGGAACCGGCAGCGCATTCGGTCGCCGGAAATAACGGTGAGCAGGGAAATATTCGTATGCCCGGGCCTGTATTGGTGAGTAAAATCAGCAGGAATGAGGGATGGCTTTGGCATTGATGCCGGCATCGCCGATGCGAAAATCACACCCTGCACCACCGGACACACTATTTTGCATCTGCCAAAGCCATCCCTGAAAAACAATAACCGACTTATTGTTTCACGATCTTTTGGGAGTAATGAGCGCTTCCACGTTGAACTCGGATAAAATAAGGCCCTTTTGGCAGGTCACTCATATCAATGGCCTGGGTACCAAACTCAAGCGGCTCCCTCTTTACCAACTGTCCCAATTGGCTATAGACCTGGATGGTGCCGTCACGCAGGATATCGTCCGATACCGCTACAAAA
>JBFIJS010000468.1:0-4149 GCA_041600595.1 Saprospiraceae bacterium
GTCGGTTCCGTGAACCGACGCCGCCCCTTAAAACCCCTTGAGGGCCGCCCAGGATGATGCAAAAAGATCGGCAAATGCACCGGCCCGCATGCTATGACGCTAAATAAGTACAAAATTCGTTTTATGGAAACAACTGTTCTTTACCGTTCTGTACTGGAAAAATTGGTACAACTATCGCCAAAGGAATTGGCCACATTGGACGAATTCCTCTCCAAATTATTGGGCCATACCAATAAGAAAAAAACAGGCAATAAAAAGTCGGGAATTGAGTCTCCTGTTGACTGGCTGGAAAGACTGGCCAGCGCCAACAGCCTGCAATCCATTGACGATCATTCAGAATGGCAGCGTCAAATCCGTCAAGACCGCCCCTTAACCAGATAATCGGATCATTATGCTGCTGGATAATAATATTATCATTTTAGCATCAAAATTACTGAACATCTAACTGCTGGATTATTTACGCAAAAACGAAAAGGAATTGAAGGTGTCCATCCTCTCTAAAATCGAAGTATTAGGGTATCACCAATTGAAAGAGGTCGAGCAATTGCACCTGAGAAATTTTTTCGACGCCATTCCGCAATTACCACTTTCTGACCGCGTTTCTGAAAAAGCCATCTCTCTGCGTCAGCGCAAACCAATTTCTTTGGCAGACGCGATCATTGCCGCTACTGCGTTGGAATATGAGCTTCCATTGTTCACCGATAATGTAAAAGATTATGCTGGAATAAAAGACTTACGGATTATTTCCACCAAAGACATTTTATGATTCAATTAAAATAATTCATCCTTATTACCGTGTAATTTAAATTTGCTTTAATTTTTTTCCCTGCAAGTGGGCCGAAGGATTCACTTCGCTTTGAGGCATGAGACTGCTCGGCCCAAAGGGATTTCCGGGTGTTGCCAAAAGAGCGACTTTTCCTGCTCCGCATTTTTTAAACATACTTAAATTACACGGTACTTATTTATTTGAATAAAATGGTTGTAAGACCTCTGGTTTATCAATTCACCCAATAGGAAATTTCGGGTGTTTTTTATTTTTGGGCTTTCCTCAACATCCATCACCAATCCGAAAATAATGACATACCTCTCCGACATTTTCCGCTATTTCAAATGCACCCTGCTGCTCTTGCTTATCGGCACCATACATCCGCTTTCCGGACAAAATGAAAGCGACCCCCTGATCAATTTTCCGTTGAAAGATTCCCTGGAAATGGACAGCGCATTCAATGCCGTCAACCAGTTGGTCAGGCGTGCTGAATATGCGGAGGCACTGGATTTATACACCCGGTTGCTCAAAAATGCGGAAGAATTATTTGGCCCAACCAACAACTTCACTGCCGATGCCTACTTCAATATGGGCACCATGAACTTTTACCTGGGCCAGCTCGACAGTATCCCTTATTTTTACAACAAAGCCATTGCTATCAGAAAAAAGGTGTACGGGAACGAAAGTCCGCTAGTCGGCAGAATCCACAGCAACTTTGGCGGACTCTACCACCAAATGGGGCAATTCAACAAGGCAGCAGCCCACCTGGATACGGCCATCGCCTATTACATCAAAGCGGAAGGGGAAAATTCAACCTCACTCGACTTTCCTTACATGAACCTCGGCAGTGTCTATTACGAACTGGACGATTACGCCAAAGCCATGCAGTACCAGTTTAAATCCCTCAACATTCACAAGCAAAAAATCAACAACCAGGAAGACGCCCATACCGGCAAGTGCTACCTCAATATCGGCAATGCTTTCAACGGCATGAACCTGCCAGACCAGGCACTCGAATACTACCTGATGGCCAAAGCCACCTTCGACACAACCCTCTCCCAACGTGACCTCCTTTTTGCTTTTTTAGAAAACAATATTGGTTTTTGTTATCAACTCAGGAAAGACTACACGGCTGCCGTCAAATACATTAAAAGTTCTCTGGATCGATACGCCGCGCAGGGCTTTGGGGCGCATCCTTCCCTTATTCATTCAAAAATAGCACTGGGCTCCAACTACTGGCGGGCCGAAATATACGATTCCGCAAATGTGGTTTTCCAATCCATTGTTGAGGTTTTTGAGCCCGTGCTGGGCAGCCAGCACCAGGCCGTGTTGGAGGCAAAATATTACCTGCTTCGCAATCTTGTCCGCCAGCAAAAATCCGCTGAGGCCATTGAGTATTACCAAACAAGCAAGTTGAATATTGAAAATACGGAGCTTCCCGACAAACAAATTACGGAATACACCCGCATCAAACATGAATACGCCAAAGCGCTTTATCAGGCTTACCGGCAACAAAACGAAACGGAGTATTTGCTCGAATCAATTGAGGTACTGCAAACCGCTATCGACCAACTGGATGAACAGCAGGAGTTTTTTTCTAAAGAAAACAGAGGGGTCAACTTATCGTTTCGCACCGATCTGACCGAGGAACTGATGCGCACCCTTTACCAAATTGCCAATCGTCATGATCAATTATTTCAGGTGGCCGAGGAAGCAAAGGGGTATTTCCTGTTGAGCAGTATGCTGGAAGCGGAAGCCAAACGTTTTGGTGACGTGCCCGATGCTTTGCTGAAAAAAGAAATCAAACTGAAAGCCGCACTGAATGAGCAACAAAAAGAACTGCTGAACATAGCCCCGGAAAACCTGGAAGAAGTCGTTGCCAAAGAAGCCGAAATATTTGACATCACCCGCCAATTGGAAGCGCTGGAAAGGGAATTTGAAACGAATCACCCGGATTATTTTCAGTTGAAATACAACAAGCAGGTTATTTCTATCGATGACCTCGCCCGGTTTATTCAACCCAACCAAACCCTCCTCGAATATTTCGTCGGCGACAGCAGCATTTTCATTTTTACCATTGGCAAAGACCAGTACGATGTGGTGGAAGTAAAAAAGGATTTCCCGTTGGACAGCCTCGTCCGGCAATTGCAAAACGGCTTGTACGGCTATTATGGAAAAAAGGAAAACGATCGGACGGATGCCCTTTATCAGCAATTACTCACGGACTACCTGACCGTCGCCCCGGTTTTGTACGACAAACTCATTGCCCCTGTCAGTGACCAATTGAAAAGAGAAGTGATCGTCGTGCCCGATGGGGTGCTGGGTTACCTACCGTTCGAAGCCCTGCTGTCGGAGCGGCCGAAAAGGGTCGCCGATTTTAATTCGTATCCGTTCCTGCTCAACGACCACCGCTTCAGTTACTGCTACTCGGCAACGCTGCTCCGCCAGATGAAAGAGAAACGGCACAAACGGCAGGCTCCCAAATCGCTGGTGGCGTTTGCACCCTTTTACGAAAAAAGCTACGCCAAACTGGAAGAGGAATTCGGCGCTGGTTGGGACTCCCTGGCCACGACGCTCGACCTGCCGGGTTTCAGTGAGGTGGTAATCCGCAAAGACTTCATTCAGTTGCCCAACAGCGGAGAAGAAGTGCTGGCCGCCAGCAAGCTATGGAACGGCGACTACTTCCTGAACAGCGACGCCACCGAAGATCGCTTCAACGCCGTGGCGGGCGACTACCGCATCGTACACCTCAGCACCCACGGCATTGCCGACCCGCGGGTGGGCGATTATTCCTACCTCGCATTTGCGGAGCAAAAAGACAGCATCGAAAATGAATACCTCTACGTGCGGGATCTCTACAACCTGCAGCTCAACGCTGACCTCGTTGTGCTGTCAGCCTGCGAAACAGCCGCCGGCGAACTGCAACGGGGCGAGGGCATCATCAGCCTGGCCCGGGCCTTTGCCTATGCCGGAGCCAAAAGCATCCTGACGACGCTGTGGGTGGTGGATGACGCCGCCACGAAAGATTTGACAAAGGAGTTTTACCTGCAATTGAAACAGGGAAAAACCAAAGATGAGGCACTCCATTTAGCGAAGCTGAAACACCTCCGCGAAAATGATAACACGAGAAAGCACCCGTTTTTCTGGGCAGCGATGATCCCGGTGGGGGATATGTCGGCGATGGAGTAATTTTAGAGGGTTGAGATAGGTTAAGAAGGTTGAGGCGCATCTACCGTCTACCGTCTACTGTCCGCCGTCTACCGTCTTCAATAGCTGCCTCGCCGGCTGGCGATAATCAGAATACTCATCCGCAGCCAGCTGATTGGCCAGTTCCCTGAATGCTTTTTCGGTTTTTGGCAGTTGCGCCAAATAAGAAAGCAGCA
>JBFIJS010000469.1:0-4146 GCA_041600595.1 Saprospiraceae bacterium
GCGCCCGGAAAGCCTCCAGTCTGGTTGCGACAGCCTCCCAACGGACCTGTACGCAGCAGCCCGGGAAATACAAAATATATTTTCGAGGACAGCCGGGGTATTCTCTGGTTCGGGGGCGGCGATGGCCTGTTCCGGCACGAGTTGGGGACGGAGGTGTTCGAGCCATTTGTGCTTGCCGGGCTGTCCGTTGACAGAGATGTCATTTACCACCTGATTGAAGACCAACGTTCCCGCTTGTGGATCAGTACCGACAACGGGCTGGCGATGCTCGATAGTGCCCGCCAAAACGTCCGTTATTTCCGTCATGACCCCGCCGATGCCGGCAACCTTTGCGACAATAACATTGCCTGTGTGGCAGTAACCCGAAACGGGCAAATATGGATCGCCTCGTACGACGGAGGCCTGGACCGGTTCAACCCTGAAAAAGAGACGTTCACCCATTTTGGCCGGGAAGAAGGTTTGATTGATGAAAAGGTTTGGGGTCTGGTCGAAGATGACCAGGGCTTTCTCTGGCTGAGCACCAGCAAGGGCCTTTCCCGCTTCGACCCGGCAACGGAATACTTCCACGATTTTGATGTCAAGGACGGCCTGCAGTCTTACGAATTCAGCCTGGCGGCTTTTGACAAAGGCCAAAAAACCGGTAAGTTGTATTTCGGAGGAATCAACGGGTTCAATTATTTCGACCCGGATAGTGTGGAATTAAACCAGGTGCCGCCTCCGGTGGTATTCACTTCCTTTCGCTACCATGAGGGGGGGCTGGAAGAAACCAGTTTTAAAAGCATACCAGGCATCTGTGTGCAGGATGAAGTGATCCTGCCGTATCAGGCCAAGGCCATCGTCTGCGAATTTGCGGCACTTGACTACCGCCAATCTGCAAAAAACCGCTACGCATACCGCCTGGAAGGAGGCTCCCGCCAAAACTGGATTGACCTGGGCTCGAAACGGGAAGTCACTTTTGCTAACCTTCAGCCCGGCACCTATACCCTCCACGTAAAAGCATCCAACAACGACGGTATCTGGAATGAAGAGGGAGCACAGCTCCACATCGTCATCCGTCCACCCTGGTGGGCTACCTGGTGGGCTTATCTGCTTTATGCCGGTTCGCTGGCGGTGGTGGTTTGGTTCGTTTACCGGTACCAATTGCGCCGGCGACTGGAACAGCAGGAGACCCGCCGGCTCCGGGAGTTGGATGATTTTAAAAACCGGTTTTTCACTAATATCACGCACGAATTCCGCACGCCGCTCACGGTCATTTTGGGAACATCCAGACAGACCGAGGCCATGGCTGGCAAAGAACTGCAACCTAAACTAAAGCTGATCCACCGCAACGGCGAAAACCTCCTCCGTCTCATCAATCAAATCCTCGACCTGGCCAAACTGGAATCCAACACCCTGAAAATCAATTACGTACAGGGCGATGTATTGACCTATCTCCGCTACATCAGCGAGAGCCTTCACTCCTTTGCCAATGCTCAAAATGTGATGCTGCGGGTGGAGAGCAAAGAGCGGGAAATCGTAATGGACTACGACCCCGAGCGTATGCTGCAAATCGTTTACAATCTTCTGTCAAATGCCATCAAATTCACGCCCTCCGGCGGCCGGGTGACGATGAAATTGGAAATTTCTCAATTTCCAATTTCTCAATTTATAATTTCTGTATCCGACACCGGCGCCGGCATCCCAACTGAAGACCTGCCCTACATTTTCGACCGTTTCCGGCAGGCCAACAATCTTGAGAAGGCCAGAACGGGCGGCACAGGCATCGGACTTGCCCTGACCCGGGAACTGGTGCAGGCCCTGCATGGAGAAATCAGCGTGAAAAGTGAGGTGGGACAAGGGACTACTTTCACGGTAAAATTACCCATCACCAACATCTCACCCGCAGCGCCGGATATCCCGGCAACGGCTAAAATGGTAATTATCGCCGCCCTGCCCGCAAACAACGGAACTTCATCTCCGTCTCACCGCCATACAGATGTCAACATTCTCCTCGTCGAAGACAACCCGGATGTGGTGGAATACCTCACCGCCTGCCTGCAGGATCACTACGCCCTCGACTTCGCTTACAACGGCCGGGCAGGCATCGAAAAGGCTTTGGAAACCGTACCCGACCTCATCGTCAGCGATGTGATGATGCCGGAGAAGGACGGATTTGAAGTATGTGATTTTCTGAAAAACAACGAGCGCACCAGCCACATCCCCATCGTCCTGCTGACCGCAAAAGCCGACGCTGACAGCCGCATTGCCGGGCTGAAACGGGGAGCCGACGCCTACCTCTCCAAGCCATTCAATCAGGAAGAATTGCT
This sequence comes from Saprospiraceae bacterium, assembly GCA_041600595.1. GTDB lineage: Bacteria > Bacteroidota > Bacteroidia > Chitinophagales > Saprospiraceae > UBA6168. The sequence continues at coordinate 2,307 of JBFIJS010000469.1, forward strand.
GGTCGTGCTGGAAAACCTGCTCGAACTGCGGCGGAAGCTACAGGCAAAATATGCCGCCGTCGCAGAGGTTGGATTTAAAAAATTGGCCCCATCCGCCGACGAAGCACAGCATCTGGTATCCGAGATGGAAGACTCCTTTATCCAAAAAGTTCAGGCCGCTGTTTTGGAACACTTGTCCGACTCAAAATTTTCCGTGGACGACCTGTGCCGGGAAATGGCCATGAGCCAGTCACAACTGCACCGCAAACTGACCGCCCTGACCGGCAAGAACGCCACGCTGTTCATCCGATCCATCCGGCTCGCCCGGGCCAAAGTACTCTTGCAGGGAAAAACAATGAACGTCAGCGAGGCCGCTTACCAGGTCGGTTTCGATGATCCGAAGTACTTCAGCCGGGTTTTCAAAGAAGAATTTGGCATCCGGCCCAGTGAAGTTTAAACGACTGTTTTTCAAACACTTACAAGGTTGTCTTTTTTTACCTGCATGGTAAATCCACCTTTTTGCATGGAGATTCCACCTGCCTGAATGCTGCCTCCACCCATTTGCATGGAGAGTGGGAATGCTTCGCCCGGCCCCGCCTGCATCTTTGTACCGTAAGAGAACTGAAAAAAAACTTAATAAAGATCATCTCCGGGGGGCAGGCCAACTTTGTTCGTCATCGTACCTGCCTCCATTTTTAGAAATGGCATCCCGGAGGTTTTTCCCAACCTGACTGGTCATATTTCACAAAAAACAAACACCCGCAACTGTCAAATGCGGCAGGCAGTTGCCCTGGTCAACTTATGTCTGATGCCGCCTTCATCAATTTAAAATCTTTTGGAGATGAACAAAAAACACTTTACTTCAAATGCTAAAAGAACCGCAGCCGAAACAGCTTCCATAAATAAAGGAGGATGGATGGCGGTTAAACTACCGTGGATGGCTGTCTTGATGGTGTTATTGGTAGGTTTTAGCTGGCCGCAGATGGCGTTCGGCAACGGCAACACAGATGAAAAGCCCCATACTCCCAACTTAATCTTGAGTAAAAGAGGCACGGCTGTTTGCCTGGATAATAATTACACCTTGCCTTTCGCTAACCCTTGTCTTTCCACCGACCAACGCACCTGGACGGGGGCTATCAGTACCGACTGGAACACCTCCGACAATTGGAGCCCCGCCTGCGTACCCACTGCTGATGACCACGTACTCATTCCCGACATGACCAACGACCCTGTCATCGGCAGCACCGTAGTGGCCGTGGCTAAGTCCGTCTGGGTGCAGACCGATGGCTCGCTGACGATCCAAAGCTGGGGTAGTTTGGATATCGAAGGTTTTGCACCGCCCAGCATGCAATCTGCCGACCAGAGCTATTCCCTGCTCAACAAGGGAAGTTTGCAAAATAATGGAGATCTGACTATTGGGGCGGTCAATGAAGCAGGAAGATATGGTATTTATAACGAAGGAAACTTTGAGAACAGCAATGGTGGACAAATCAGCATTAACCGCACAACTACCAGGGCAGTTGTGAATCATGGCGCCTTTACCAACGCTGCCAGCCTGAACATTGGGGCACTCGGGTCTGTAGGGTGGTATGGTATTGAAAACTTTGCCACCTTCCTGAACAACGCCGGTGGCAACCTCAGCATCAACCGAACGACAAACAGTGCCATTGAGAATAATTTACCCGGTACATTTACCAACGCTGCCAGCCTGACCATTGGGGATCTGGCGGCCGTAGGGCAAAGTGGTATTGTTAACAGTGCCACCTTCAACAATATTACCGGCGGTGATATCAGCATCGACAGAACAATTAGCTATGCCATAAATAACAACTCCGGCATCTTCACGAACACTGCTATTATA
>JBFIJS010000470.1:0-4140 GCA_041600595.1 Saprospiraceae bacterium
CGCAATGGATTTTCGTCCCTCCGGGACTTTTAGGAAAAATCCCGGAGAGATGACACATTGATAGCGGGGGATGTGAATCCCTCGCAATTCGAACAGAATTTAAAAAGTAAGCGCCAGGGTGAACACATACGACTTCGTGCCCGGATTGTTGAAATACTCAATCCCCCGTGCCACGCTGACGCCTTCCAGGTTGGTGTCCGGATCGTTGCCTTCAAAATCCGTCCACAGTACGATGTTCCGGCCGGTGATGGAGAATTCGGCGCTGCTGATGCCGGCTTTACGCTTGAGCCATTCGGAACTGGCCCGGTAGGATAGGGTCAGCTCCCGGAGGCGGGTCCACGAACCATCTTCGATGTAGAGTTCGTCGTTGCCGCCGCCGAAGAAGCCGCCATCGCTGTTGTACCAGGCCTCCGTGAGCGCCACGGGGCCTGCACCAAAATTATAGATATCTCCCCGGAAGGTTGTTCCCGCAGGAATCACATTGCCTTTGAAATCGAGCAGGTTTTGATTGGCCGTCACTTCATTTGCGGAAGCGCCCCAGGTGCCAAGGTCGTACATGACCGCCTTGGTACCGGCATAGATATCGGCGCCCTGATACGTTTCAAAAAGGACGGATAACGAGAAGTTTTTATAGGACAAAGTGGAGAAAGCGGAACCCTGCCAGTCGGGATTGGGGTCGCCGATGACACCCTCCAGCTGGTCTTGTTCCGGGAAACCGTTTTCATCGAAAACCATATTACCCTGGTCGTCCCGCAGTGTTCTCGAACCCCACAACACGCCAATCGGGTAGCCTTCCAGCGCCCTGGCGCTCACGGCTGCCAGGCCGCCGAGGTTGATAGCGAGGCCGTCACCCAGCCTGGTTACTTCATTTCTTACATGTGAATAAATGAAATTCACGTTCCACGACCAGTTTTTGTTTTGCACCAAAGTATAGCCGAGGTCAAGTTCTACGCCCTTATTTTCAAGCTCAGCACCATTGGTGTAGAGCTGGGTGATACCTCTTGAGTTGGCAATCGGGAAATCCAGCAATACGTCGACCGTTTTGTTGGTGTAGTACGTACCGCTCAGGGAGAGCCTGTTTTTCAAAAAACGCAGGTCCACCCCAATTTCCGTTTCTTGTTTCCGCTCGGGTCGCAGGATGGAGCTGCCACGCTGGGTGCTTGGCACAAAAGCTCCATTGCCGTACAGCGACCCGGCCAGGGCTCCACCGTACTGGTCGGAGAAGGTAGGTGAAACAAAGACGTTGGTGGTGTTGTACCGGGCAGGCTGCACACCCACTTCGCCGTAAGAGAGGCGTAATTTTCCGAAGGAAAAAATATCGCTTTTCAGGCCTTCCAGCTCCGTGAATTGCCAGGCAAGGGAAGCAGACGGGAAAAAGAACGTATTGTCGCCCCCGTCGCCAAAAGTGGAAGCCGACTCGGCCCGGAGGGTAGCGTTGAGAAACAACTGGTCGTAGGCTGAAAAGGTAGCAGAAGAATAAACCCCCACTGTGCGTTCTTGCCCGAAAGTGCTCCTTACCGTCCGGTTTTCCGGCAGTGCGTTGTCGATGTCCCGAATGCCACTGGCAACATCGGTGAACTGGATGAAATTGATGATCTCGCTGCCGTCGGTTATTAGTTGTCGTTGGTTGTAGTTGAATCCGGCCAATAAGGTACCGGAGAAATTGCGGTTGAAACGGGTACCCGCCCGGGCGATGTAGTCCATATTGAGGATGGAGTTGCGGGCCAGGCTTTTATCAAAACTTCCCTGGGTAAAAGCACCGGAAGCAGAGCCGGGCGTGAAAAAATCCTGCTGCCATTCGGTGTATTTATCCAAACCGACCCGGCCGATCAAGTCGAGCCAACTGACGGGCGAGACCGTCATTTCCAGGGAAGAGATGAAGCGGTCTACATCGACGAGGCTTTCCTGCTCGTTGATGGTCCACAGCGGGTTGTTGTAGGTGGCAGTACCATCGGCGCCGAGTGGCTCCCGGTAAGATCGCTGGCGGTTCGACACGGGCGAAGCATTGCCGTTGGCGTAGTAATCGCCCCGGTAGCCAGTGTTGTCAAAATCAGGTGGTGTGCGCAGCAGGCCGAGATGCAGACCGGAAGAGGTTGCCCCCCGAAGGATACGGTTGGAGCTGGTCTTGGAATAGGCCGTGGAAGCCGTGATTTTAATTTTATCGGAAAGGCGGTGACTGGCGTTCACCCGTGCGGTGGTCCGGCGGTAGTCGGAATTGTTGCGGATGATGCCTTCCTGATTCATGTCGCTGAGGCTGGCAAAAATGGTACTATTGTCATTTCCTCCCGTGATGCTCAGATTGTTTTCCCAGAAATGACCGTCCTGAAAGACGAGGTCGAAATTTTTGTCATTGTAAGTTTCCCGGGAATTTTTGGAGAGGATAGGGTAATAGGTATTGCCCGCCTGATCCACATAAAATTGCCCGCTGGTGTCAAATTCATCGGGGCCGCCGGGCCGGTCGGCAATTTTATCGCCCCAGGAGTCTCGTGCCCGCTGGTTGAACACGCCGTTATCCCCCTGCCCGAAGGCCGTTTGCTGCGGGAACCGTCGGTTGATTTGATCGACCGAGAAGCTGCTTTTGTAACTGACGGAGAGCTTTTTGTTGTATTGCCCGCTTTTGGTTTTGATGACAATTACGCCGCCCAAAGCCCTGGTGCCCCACAGAGCCGCTGCGGATGCGCCTTTTAGTACGGTGACGCTCTCGATATCGTTCGGGTTGATGTCGTTCAGTCTCGACTGGGCTGCTACTGTTTCCTGCGCCCCCCTTGAATCGTTACTGATGGGAATACCATCTACAACGATAAGCGGCTGTGCGTCCCGGCTGATGGTGGAAACACCCCTGATTTGGATAAATGCCCCAGCGCCGGGGTCGCCGGAGTTCCGGGAAATACGGACACCGGACGCTTTGCCCGACAGGGAGTTGATCATGGTGTTTTCCGCCGCCCCAGTCACAGCTGCGGAGGAAACCGTGGAACTGGCATAGCCCAGCTGGTCTTCTTTTTCCTCAAAACCGAGGGCCGTGACGACCACCTCATTGAGTAATTCAGCGTCTTCTTCCAGTATGATGTTGATTTCCCGTTGGGAGCCTATTCTCTGCAATACTGTTTCCCGCCCGGTATAGCTGAAGGACAGTACTGCATTTTCATTGGCTACGGTAATCGAATAGCTACCGTCGAAGTCTGTGACGGTACCGTTGACAGTACCCTCTTCTAATACAGTAACACCGATCAAGGGATTTCCATCCGGGTCATTGACACTGCCTTTAATGGTCAGTTGCGCAAATGCCTGCATACCCGTAAGTGTGAGAAGGCAAAGCAATGAAAGTAGATGTTTTTTCATAACAGTTAATTTTGTTTTTTCAAAGAAATCTTCGTGAGGAGATTTTCATTTGCATTGATGATCCAGTTCCATTTAGCCAGGTGCAAAGAATTGGCCTTTCCGGCGTGGCAATGAAGCTGAAAAGACAGAATTTGCTAATTTTGACTTTATTAAATTACTTGGAATTGATTGGCAAATCTATATTGTAAAATCTTAATTATTCGAAATTTTTTTCTATAAAATTAATATTTTACAAAATTTTATACCGTTTTACACTTTTTTACACCGTAAAATTTCAACATGGAGGCGAGCATTCAGGAAAAATTTCTGGAAAAACTGGAGGAGAAATATGGCCCTTGGAGTAAATCTACCTCCAAGTTTGGCAACACATCCTACGGGGAGATAGCAACGGCTTTGAGCATCAGCGCCAGCCAGTTTTCGAAGCTGGTTTATGGTACAGCCACAGAAGGTATGTATGTACGTTCCATTGAAAATATCAACCGCCTGCTGACGAGAGAAGCTATTCGGGAAGAAAGAGACCTCGCAGTTGCGGAGAATCTTTCCTTGAAAGCAACAGTAGAGGGGCTGATGGTCAAAAAGCGCAGTTATCGCCGCTACCTGTTTTTGGCATCCACAGTTGCTGTTTTACTTTTAGGAGCGCTGGCTATTTTTTTACTAAAAAAGAAGATGCTGCTTCCTGGTAGCAGCCAACCAACAGGGAGCAATCCACTGACCGCTTTCTTTGACAAGAATTACGATGCCAATTTCAACCCACCTTACCTCGATGTTTCAGAAGTGCAATTCTATTGCCCTTGCAGTGCC
>JBFIJS010000471.1:0-4138 GCA_041600595.1 Saprospiraceae bacterium
GCCTACGATGTTCGAGACTCGGGAAAAAGTCAGGTTGGTGCTTACATCTACTTTGAGCTCCTTCGATCCTCCTTTTTTAGTGGTGATCAGGATGACACCGCGGGCACCTTCTATCCCGTAGAGCGCCGTGGCAGCGGCCCCTTTCAAGATCGAAATATTGGCAATGTCATTCGGGTTGATATCGATGGCGCGGTTGGAGTTCGACACCCCCTGCAGGGAGCGTTCGGTGTGGTTTTCATCATTATTCAGGCGAATGCCGTCTACAATGATCAGCGCTTCGTTGTTGCCGTTGAAGGAAGTTTGCCCCCGCAGGATGATCCGGGAAGACGCTCCCGCTGCCCCATTGGATTGAGTGACCTGAACCCCCGCAGCAGAACCAGCCAGTGCATCGATGGCATTCACGGTATTCGATTTGGAGATGGTTTCTGCATCTACCTGCTGTACGGCGTAGCCCAGCGCTTTTTCATCGCGGGTGACGCCCAGGGCAGTCACAACGACTTCACTGAGTAACTGTCCGGCTTCCAGGACGACATTCACCTCGGAAACTCCGACAATATTGACAGTCTTGGCTGCGAAGCCGGTATAGCTGATCGTCAGCTCCGTGGCACCGTCGGGTACCCGGATCTCAAAGCTGCCGTCGATGTCAGTTACGGTACCGGTACTGGTACCTTTCACGATTACAGTGGCACCGATCAGCGGCTCATTGGCATCGGTGACCGTTCCTTTGACCATGCGTTGGCCAAAGGCCACACTTACAGCCAGGAAAAAAGCCAGAAATGGTATTATTTTTTTCATTTTTTATTTGCTTAAAGCGTACTTCAGATCAAATCCGGAACCGGTTTTTTTTCTGGAAATCCGAAAATGGAATAGCCGTACGCGCCTTATTTTTTTTAGAAAATTGTGCGATAAACCGTTGCTTAATTGGTCAATGGCGGCCAGTCGCTGCCATCGGTCCGGGTGATGATCGCATCACTGAATTCCCCGTAAGTATTGGTGTAAGTCACCGAGAGGTCGGGGCCGTTCACTTCGTTGATGGTCAGTTCCCAGGTGTCGCCATAGCTGTCGACCCCATCGATGGAGATCTTGTTGCAAACGTCTTTCATGACCAGCGAACCATTGGCGGGAGCAGTGACGCCATAGCATGCCTGGTAGCTGCCAAATGACCAGTCGCTGAAGGTGTACTCCCCGGCGTTGATTTCATTGATCGTGACTTCGCCGGTTAGGTCAGCGCTGCCGCAAAAATTATTGGAGGCGACATAGTCGTAGGTGCCGGCCAGTTCCGATTTGCAGCTGACTACCACCTCCAGGGTATTGGATGAACGGTGGGTACCACTAGCGGTTGACGTGACAAACTGGAAGCGGAAGGCGTCGCCAACGCCCACCTCCGCCAGCGTAAGTCCGGTAGCAGCCAGGGCTTCTTCAAACGTAACCGAAACCGTTCCCGGAACCGCAACGGCTGACCTGAATACAACCGGGGTGCCGCCGTTAAATGAGACTTCCACATCGGAAGCACTCAGGCTCTCGCCCTCGGAGGAGAGGTCAAAGGCAATAGCAGCATTGCCCGGGTCGCCTAAATCAAAAAAGCCGGTTTGAACATTGGATACGCTGACCAGGGCGCCAATGGGTACGTACAGATCGTCGGCGAAACTGTCGCCAACCGGCGACTCGTTGCAACTGATCGACAGCAGTGCCATAAAGGCCAGCATCACAGTAAGGTGATTCAATCTTTTTTTCATACGATAAATGATTTGAATAAGTGAGGAAATATGACGCGGCTTTTCCTGCTTGAGATGCCTTTAGGCACCTAAGCCAAAAATCCGGTCGGGTGATTAATGTTGCGGTTTAGAAGAAACAGGAAAGACAGGGTTTGTTGATACAAACCAAATTCAGATAGACGTTTTAGCCTTGTGGATTGTGAATAGTTACGCTAAAAATTAAATACTATACTGTGAGCTTAATTCAATATTACTAATTCATTAGCTGCAAATATAAAAATTAATTGATGCCATATTGGCCGGTTTTTTTGCCAATAAAATTTTTGGGTGTCTATTTTTTAATTGCTTACCTTTTTTATAAAAAATTGTTGTCTTCAGTAATTATGCTGAAAGAGAAGTTAAGAGGGGTGTTTATTTTTTCAGAATCTATCATTTTAATTTTATTTTCTTGTTGATTAATAAACCTGTTATTTATTGTTTTAAAATTTGATAATCAATGCTTTGTGACTGAAATAGGCTGTGGGGAAATAAAGTAAAGAATAGTTGTTAGCCCAGGTTGACTTATATTAAATGATACAAAAATAATATCAGGTTACCGCTTTTTCAGGGTCTGAGATATGGTGCCGGGTTTGGTTGTTTTTATCGTTTGTCACAAAATAGACACTCGGTAATAATTCGTCTTTTTTACAATAAATAATTTATCGGGAGATCTTTTTTCTGAATAAAATTCGTCTTTTTTACAATAAATAAATTGCGTTACGCAAAAAGAAAAACCGTATTCCCTCCTGAGCATCGGACCATTCTCAGGCTTTTATCAGGCATCCGACCGACTCTTCTGAAAAGATAAAAGGAGTAGGGGATGTGTTTAGCTTTTGGCCAGTTTTCGGGCCAGTAAAGCATTGGTGGCTTTTGGCTCGGCCTTACCTTTGGAAGCCCGCATGACCTCTCCCATAAAGAAACCTATCAACCCTTTTTTCCCGTTTTGGTAAGCTTTTACTTTATCGGGGTTTTTGGATAAAACTTCTCCGACTATTTTTTCCAAAAAGTCTTCGTCCGCACTTTGCAGGAGGTTCATTTTTTGCGCCAGCGACAATACTTCCTGATCCGGTTGTTCCACTACGGCAGGAAACAGTCTTTGGTAGGCGATGGAGGCGGTGACCTTGCCATCCTCAATCAACCCGATAAATTCGGCCAGTCTTTTTTCGGGGACTGTGAATTCCTCCAGCGTCAGTTTTTCTTCCGACAAGTAGGGATTGATTTTGTTGATAATCAAATTGGCGATCGACTTGTAGTGCGGGGTGTGATCGGTCATGGCCAGAAAAAAAAGTGCGGTACTCTTTTCCGATGTCAGGAGCTCGGCTTCGTATTCCGACAAGCCGTATTGGCTGATAAAGCTGTCGAACAGCTCCTGCGGCAGCTTAGGCAAACTTTTTTTAATAGCTTCGATCTCATTTTCTGACAAAACAACGGGCGGCAGATCGGGGTCGGGGAAATACCGGTAGTCATTGGCGTCTTCCTTATCCCGCATGGGAGTGGTGATGCCGGTAGCAGGGTTGAAGTTCAAGGTTTCCCGGGTAACTTCTCCGCCGCTTTCGATCAGGTCAATTTGCCGGCGGGCCTCGTATTTGATAGCCTGCCTGGCAAATTTCATCGAATTGACATTTTTAATTTCACAGCGTTCGCCAAAAGTTGTCTCGCCTTTTTTCCGGACAGACACATTGACATCGCAGCGCATGGAACCTTCCTGCATATTGCCATCCGAAATTTCCAGGTAGCGGGCCATTTGACGGATCGCCGTCATCATGGCATCGACTTCTTCTCCGGACCGGAGGTCGGGCTCGGTCACGATTTCCAAAAGTGGGGTGCCGGCCCGGTTCAGATCGATCAGCGAGTGCTCGGGGTCCACATCGTGGATGGATTTCCCGGCATCTTCTTCCATGTGGATATGGTGCAGCCGGACGTACTTTTTTTCATCGCCTACCCGTATCTGCAGCCCGCCTCCCAGACAGATGGGGTACTTGTCCTGCGTGATCTGATAACCTTTTGGCAGGTCTAGGTAAAAGTAGTTTTTACGGTCGAAGCAGTTACGCTGATTGATTTGGCAGCCCAGGGCCAAACCAAGACGGGTGGCGTACTCCACTTGCATCCTGTTGAGTTTTGGGAGTGTGCCGGGGTGGCCGAGAGAAATGGCGCTGATCTGAGAGTTGGGCTCTCCGCCAAAAGTTGTATCATCCCCGCAAAATGCCTTGCTTCTGGTGGCGAGTTGGAGGTGGATCTCAAGGCCGATAACCGTTTCGTATTTAGCGTAGCTGGACATAATACTCTGTAATTTAAATTTTCTTTAATTTTTCTTTCATGCAAGTGGGGCCGGAGGATTCATCTCGCTTTTAGGCATCAGACTGCTCGGCCCAGCGGGATTTTAA
>JBFIJS010000472.1:0-4137 GCA_041600595.1 Saprospiraceae bacterium
CCCCTTAGAAACCTTTGGAGGGCCGAGCAGAATGATGCAAAAGGCTTGAGCGATTTTCCGGCCCGCATTTTAGGGTAATTTTTTGCCCGTTGCGTAACATGAGTCAGTAACTACTTTTTGTCACCATGCTGAAATGTTTGAGACAATCCGGTCTGACAGTATTATTACTGCTGGTTTCAAGGGCATTATCCGCTCAGGTAACAACTGAGGCGGCTTTGCTGCATTTGCAAAAAAGGATGTCTGAGTGTCAGTGGCAAACCGAAGAGCTCGCTACGTTGCGTTTGGAAAGCTGGCACCGGAGTCAGGTTAGTGGTTTACATCACTTTTATTTCCGGCAGGCAGCCGGGGAAATTCCGTTGTTGCCCGGTTGGGCCAGTATCCATTTGGACGATGCTGGGCATGTTGTTCACGAAAACATCCAGTTGGTGAGTCAGCTGGCAGAAAAGCTGCCAAACAACGCTCCTGTGATATCACCGGAAGAGGTCCTGTTGCAATTTATCAAACAGTCAATGCCAGACCAGCCGGTTTTGGTAAAAAATAAAGGTACGGAGGGGCAGGCAAAATTGTTGTCCTGCGAGCTCCGGGACCACCCGGCCTTCACCGTTCCGGCGCAACTGGTTTATCAGCAGGATCAACAGGGAGAGCTGCAGCTGTGCTGGAACCTGGTCGTTCCCGTCGGTGCGGATGTCTGGGATGTTTGTGTTGACGCAGTAACCGGCGAAGAGATTAGCCGGCAAAACTGGGTGCACCTTTGCCGGTTCCATTCGCCATCCTCATGTTCCCTGAATGAAAAAGAGAATAAACACGCCCTTCCAGACTTTAACTCCCATTCAACCGATTTCGAACTTACTGATACCGATCATTTTCTACGGCCTTCGTCCGCCCTGTCATTCAATGGGAAATACCGGGTTTTTGCTATGCCGGCAGAATCGCCCAATTTGGGTACCCGTTCTTTGAAAAACGGAGCAGATATCGTCGACGCCACTGCTTCTCCTTTTGGCTGGCACGATGTGGATGCAGTCGCCCCGTCGCCGGATTATGGTTATACCCGTGGCAACAACGTTTATGCCTATTATGCACCGGTTGGGACTTCCTCGTTCGACCCGGCCCCGGTGGCTATCACCCGTTCGTCGGGGTTGTATGCTGGCGGGAATGTTCCCTGGCCCGGCAATTTGGAGTTCGATTACGACCATAGTCTGAATGCCCTGACGGGAACGGCTTTCATCGAAGATGCCGTGACCAATCTGTTTGTCTGGAATAACATCTGTCACGACGTTTTTTATCTTTTCGGATTTGATGAGGCCGCCGGTAATTTCCAGGAAAAAAACCCCACGGGACAGGGAGTGGAAGGGGATTATGTACGGGCTCGTGCCCAGGACGGCTCCGGGCTCAACAATGCCGCATTTTTCACTCCTCCCGAACCTGCTCCACCTGGCACCAACCCACCCTATATGAGAATGTTTTTGTGGGATCAGGCCTTGCCCGACTCGATCCTCGACGGGGATTTTGATAACGCAATCATTGCTCATGAGTATGGCCATGGAGTGTCCAACCGCCTGGTCGGAGGGGCCGCGACCAATGCCTGTCTGACGAATTTTGAACAAGGCGGGGAAGGTTGGAGCGACTTTTTCGGCTTGTTACTGACGATGGCCGACTACGACCATTCGGGGACAATCGAAAAGACCAAATTGGGCGAAGGTATTCGTTCGATCGGGGCTTATGTGTTGGGAAATGAAGCCAACGAGGAGGGCGTCCGGCCTGCATATTATTCCTACGACATGAACTGCCCGTCTGCCCATTGCAACGATTTCACCTACGGCGATGTGCCGAATGTTGCGGTGCCTCACGGAGTTGGTTTTGTCTGGTGTACCATGTTGTGGGATATGACACTGGATTTGATCGGGGCTTTTGGTTTTGAAGAAAATATTTATTCGGTTCCGGCCAATGTCGCCCAACACAAGGGCAATACCCGGGCTATGAATCTGGTCATCGAAGGGTTGAAACTAACCCCCTGTAACCCGACCTTTCCACAAATGCGGGATGCAATACTGGATGCGGACACCGCCATTTATGGCTCCGCCAACAGCAACCTGATCTGGGCGGCATTTTCCCGTCGGGGGCTGGGTTTCAGTGCTATGGCAGGCGGAGTCGAAGCTTTTGACAATCCTACCATGCTGGTCACCAAGACTGTCGATCAGTCACAAGCAGAAATCGGCGACTTGCTGACCTACACGATTACCGTAAAAAATAATTCCCAGGCATCTTTAACCAATGTGGAAATAACCGACCCGGTGCCCGATAACCTGGAGGTAACCTTCGTTTCCGATGGCGGCAGTGTGCAAAATAAAGTAGTCGTATTTCCGACGGTGGCAGAAATACCCGTTGGTCAGTCAGTTGTGCGATCTTTTCAGGCAGAGGTAAGCAGTTTGACCTGGACGACCCTCGAGTACGATAATCCTGTAGAGACCGCTGTGCCGCCTGATTTTACTCCAGCCGGGGCCTGGGTAGTTGATGGTGGAAATCCGAACTCGGGGTCAACATTGTCCTGGTGGCATCTCGACCCCCCGGCTATTGCCGACGCCTCTTTGGTGTTGACCTTGAACCTGGATGGCGGCAAAAATAATCACCTGAGTTTTTGGCAGTATTTTGACCTCGAGCCTGCGATCGACGGAGGCGTGATTGAGGTGCTGGAAGGAACGGATTGGATCGATGCAGGATCGAAGATTAAGCAAAATGGCTATACTCATATCATTCTCGACCAGTTAAATACGCCGATCGGGGTTCCGATCCCGTTTACGCCGTTGAGTGGTCGCCGGGCGTTCAGTGGTTACAGTGGCGGCTATATCCAGAGTATTGTTGATTTGTCCGGCTACAGTGGAACGACGTTGATCCGGTTCCGGCTGGCGTCGGATGAAACGAACGTTACCGGTAATTGCAACGCTGACACTCCCGGTTGCGATGGTTGGTATCTCGACGATTTCAAGCTCTATGATTTACAAAATATTCAAAACACGGCTTACGCCACCTCGGCGCAGGGTTTCAATGAAAACGGCAATGTTGGTGAGATTGGGACCATGTTCTTTGCGGGCGGAGCTCTGCCGGTCAGGCTGACCTCACTGGAAGCCCGACCGGCCGGCCAGCATATTTCTGTTGACTGGGTCACTGCCAGTGAACACAACAACCAGGGTTTTGAGTTGGAAAGAAGGGGAGGAGGCAGCACCCATTTCGAAAAAATAGCGTGGATAGACGGACAGGTAAACAGTGACCGGCCGACATCCTACAATTTTCTGGATGCCCGGGTAGAGGAGGGTATTACCTATCAGTACCGGTTGCGGCAAATTGACCTTTCGGGCCGATGGGAATATTCGAAAGTCGTGTCCGCCCTGATTTTAGCTGACAAACAATCGGTGGGTTTGTTCCCAAATCCACTGACCGGGAATACTGTTTTTTTGCAACTCAGAGAAAAAGCTGAACACTATTTACAGCTGCACATCTATAATATGCAGGGAAAATTAATTTCAAATATAACCCTGCCCGGTGGCCAGTCTGTTTACCCAGTGGAAATACCGGGTCTTGTTGCGGGGGTTTACCTGGTTAATGTGCAGTTGGGGAATAATATGTATCAAACCAAATTGGTCGCCCCCTGATTTTTTACAGCTCGTTTGCGTAGCCTGTAATTAAGTAATTAAATTGTTGTTTTTCGTTATTGTACAAATTTTGCTTTTTAAAACAACTGTTGTATTTGTTGGTGGCGCTGCGCAAATGTTGTGAAATTTCCCGCATGGCAGTTTTGTGGAATACTTTTTTATAAAAAAGTGGAAGGCAGAGCGTTTTTTTTTTTGTGGGTTAAGAATTGATTTAAGGGGGTGTGTGTGTATAAAAGACAGTATTTCAGCGGTTTATGATTTTTTTAAAGAAAAAAATAATAAATCATTCAACAATGAACAATTTGACGGCTCAGGATATATAATAAGTGTAAGCTGGCTGTTTTCAACGGCAACTTTTATTTTTTTTGTTTAAATGAAATATTGGGAATTAGCCTGCGTTAATTGTCTTTATTTATTCAGAAAAGAGAAATAAAAATGAATCAATTAATAATCTTCAATACTTGAGTCTTTTAATATTGATATGGCCGGG
>JBFIJS010000473.1:0-4133 GCA_041600595.1 Saprospiraceae bacterium
CTGCAGGCATTGTACGCCATTTACGACAACTGCAACTCGCTCCATACCAATGCCTACGACGAAGCCATCACCACACCGACGGAAGAGAGCGTCCGCCGGGCGGTGGCCATTCAGATGATCATCAACCACGAGTTGGGTCTGGCGAAAAATGAGAACCCGCTGCAAGGCAGCTTTATCATCGAAGAATTGACAGAACTGGTGGAAGAAGCAGTGCTCGCCGAATTCGACCGGATCACCGAGCGAGGCGGGGTGTTGGGAGCCATGGAAACGATGTACCAAAGAGGCAAAATACAAGAAGAAAGCCTGTTCTACGAACACCAAAAACACACGGGTGAATTTCCGATCATCGGGGTAAATACTTTCCTTTCAAAAAATGGATCGCCAACGATCATTCCACAGGAGGTCATCCGTTCTACGGAGGAAGAAAAACTGGCTCAAATCGCTACCCGCGACAACTTACACCAGTCGAGTGGCGAGAAAGCAACTACAGCTTTAAAGCGTTTGCGGGAAGCTGCCCTGCACAATGAGAATATTTTTTCTGCATTGATGGAGGCCGGGAAAGTTTGTTCGCTGGGACAAATCACACATGCCTTGTTCGAAGTTGGAGGGCAGTACCGAAGGAATATGTAAGCTGCTTCCTTTGGGATCAGCCTGCCTGGATTAGTAAAAATGAAAGGGCGGCGCCGGTTTTGCAGACCGGCGCCGCCCTTTCATTTTTCCCGCAACAAACAAAATGTCGCTGCACCGCCTGGGACCAATATTCAGTCGATGACCTGCGGCCGGAGGGAAGATTTCATTATTCCCAGACAAATGTCATCTCTACCCGTCGGTTCAGCTTCCGTTTGTCTTTGGTGAGATTCGAGGCGATGGGTCTCGTTTCCCCGTAATACTCCACGATGAGTTGCTCCTCCGACACCCCGCTGTTTACCAGATAGTTTTTCACCGAAAACGCTCTGTTTTTCGAGAGTTCGTAATTGAAAGCGGCATCTCCCTGGCTATCGGTATGGCCTTCTATTTTCATGCGGTAGGAAGGCTGCTGCCGCAGGACTTCGGCTAAGTTATTCAACGATTCGAACGATTCCGGCTTGATCAATGACTCGTTGGTATCAAAGTACAAATTCCGGATGGCTGTTTCAAGAATCGCCTTTTCGGAGTCGGAAGCCTTCGGGCAGCCATTGTTCGCCGGGTCTCCCGGTGTAAGCGGGCATTCATCCATGTCATCGGATACCAGGTCGCCATCAGCATCTTCAAACGGGCAACCGTTGTGTATGGCGAGGCCGTATTCATCGGGGCACTGATCAAGGGCGTCGATAATACCATCCTGGTCCCGGTCACCATCCAGCGGGCAACCCTGATTTTCGGCAGGACCGGGGGTGTACGGGCATTTATCAAAAGCATTGAGTACGCCATCCCGATCCTTATCGTTATCGTTTTTATCCACCAAAACGGGTGGACAACCATGTAGCGATTTGATGCCTGGCTCATCCGGACATTCATCTCTTTTATCGACAATACCATCTCCATCCCGATCTTTAGTGTGCGCAAACCTCAGACCGAGCGTGACCTCGTGGCTCCCCGATGAGGCATCCCTCAAATCGTTAAGGGCCAGGTCGTAGGCGTATGCCAGCTGGATGGATGGTGTGATGTCGAACCCGACCAAGCCAGCCGCCGCAGCCCGGTGCCGGTAGGTACCGCCAAGCCAAAATTTTTCGTTAAAAATTGCCCGTAAGGTAAGATCGTACTGCAAAGGGACCGCATCTGTCGATTTCACCAACAGCGATGGCTCCAGCCCCAATTTTTCCGACACCCGGATTTGATAACCAGCCATCAGGTAATAATGGGGCACCAGCTCCGTATCCATATTCTCTTCATCCGAAAAACCCACCTGTCTTCTGAGCATTTGCGGATCGGAAATACCAATGTAAAAACCATTATCAAGGCGCAGATAAACACCCGCTGTCAGGTCGGTCAGGGTCGTTCCCATATTATTCATCAGCAGCGGCTCGGGCGTACCGCTGGCATCAGCTTCGCCGGTTGCCCCAAAACGAAAAACATTGAGTCCCGCACCAACCCGCAACTCTCCGGCATCACCTACCCGAATGCCATAGGACAGCGTGGCAGAGCCGCCCGTTCGCTTGAGTTTCCCCGCCGAATCATTAAAAAAATAGCCACCTACCCCCAGCGACTGAACAGGGCCATGAAGGGAAACAACCTGCGTGGTCGGTGCCCCGTCGACGCCAACCCATTGGGTGCGGTAGGTAGCCAGTGCATTCCAAAAAGGAGCGGAACCAGCAATGGCCGGGTTAAAGCCATAGCTGTTGATTGGATAATTTGAAAACAGTGGATATTGCTGTGCCCGGAGTACCTGGGCAAAAAGAAAAAATAAAGTGAGGTAGAATATTTTTTTCATTCGTTTACTAGTTTTTGATGTCAGACAGTCCGCACCTAAAAGATCGTCAAGGCAGAAAACCTTAGCGGACCAGGGTAATCGAACCGGCCAGTACCTGGTCCTCCGGATCGTTTAATTTCAGGACATAGAAATAGGCTCCGATGGGCAGCGGCTCGTCTTGGTCATTGGTGCCGGCCCAGTCATTGGTATAGGGAGCAGCCTGCCAGACTCGCTGCCCCCAGCGGTTGAATATGGATACTTCATGGTCGGGAAACGGATCCAGGCCACTGATGACCCACGTTTCGTTGACACCATCCCCGTCGGGGGAGAGCACGTCTGCAATTTTTAGTTCACAGGAAAGACCAACGCCCCATTCGAACGTTCCCTGGCAGTTGTTTGCGTCGGTAACGGTCAGGGTGTACACACCAGTAGTCAGACCGGTGATTGCAGTGGCTTCTTCGCCATTGTCCCACTGCAAACGATAGGGAGCGGTGCCCCCGGACACAACCACCTCCATGTTGCCGTCCAGATCGCCTTTACAGGTTTCGTTTTGGATAAATGCTTCCACCTGAATAACCCCCGGCTCATCGAGGGTAACAATGCGCGAGGCCTCACAGCCGTCCGCATCCGTAACCGTGTAGGCATAATCACCGGCAGGCAGGTTTTCTAAAAACTCTGACTGCTCGCCCGTAGACCACAGATAACTGAGCGGGGCGGTACCGCCACTGGTTTTGATCTCCAGGAACCCGTCATCCCCGCCTTGGCAGCTGATTGGATAAGTAATGGCATAAGCCGTAAAACCGGTGGTAGGTACATCAATACTGATGACCGTCTGCTGCGTACAGTCGCTGCTCGTTACCTGCAAACCTATTTGCACGATACCGGTCGTTGAGAAAGCTACCCCTTGCGGATTGGGGGCGGTAGAGGTTTGGGGGAAGCCATTGGGTCCGAAGTTCCATTTAAACGCTACTTCGTCCACATTTGCATTGCCAACATAACTGAAGTCGTACACCGTACCACAGCTGTCGGTTGTTTCCAAAAAATCAATTCCTACCGTCAGGCAGGGCTCCGTGTTTGGTTGTTGAAAACCCTGGGTCAAAATGTACCCGTTGGAGGATAAGGTATTGCAGCCCGGGCATTGTCCGAAAGTGGTCGTCAGGATGCCGGCACCGTTCGACCAGGTGGGCCCGGTGGCACAAAAAGTACTCCTGACGATGGACTGTGCACCCGTCTCCTGCACCGTAAAAAAGCAGCTGAACAAATAGCCCAGGGTCACCAGGATGCGCCACCCGACCGGGGAGACCTTCCTTTTTTTCGGTTCATTACGTTGTCCGGTATCACACCACACGTATGTATTTTTTTTCATAATCAAAATGAGCGATCTGGTTTACGGGCGACAGCGAGGTAAACCCTCCTCCCGTCCCATGTTTGGTTAAAAGCAGGTTGCACTCAGGCGGGTCCAGGGTGCATTGCAAAAAAAAAGTACCCTGCAAGGTGGCTGCTCAAATATTGGAAACGAGATAGCCTGTCAGCACCAACTGCGGATATAATGCGGGTTTGGTGATGACCACATTTTCGGGCAAGGTGACAATGTGAGAGCCGCGGGTCAGATTGGGGCGGAAAAATTCCATTTCCGTTCCATTGACTTTCAACATACCCGGCAAAGAATTGGGAATACCACTTTTGACAAACAGGGTTTTGCCTGCCGGCACCTGGTAGCCTGCCGGGTTGTTCAGGTCGATAA
>JBFIJS010000474.1:0-4122 GCA_041600595.1 Saprospiraceae bacterium
GCTTTGCAAATCAACTACAGTACTAAAACAATGAAGGTTGGCGACCTGACCTTCGAAGAGGGCGACTGGATTTCACTGAACGGTACTACCGGGCAGGTTTTCAAGGGAAAAATACCGACGCAGGAAGTAACCCTCAGCGGTGATTTTGCGAAGCTGATGAAACTCTCTGATAAATACGCTCGCCTGACCGTTAGAACCAACGCCGATACACCGGAGGAAGCACAGATGGCCCGCCATTTTGGTGCGACGGGTATTGGTCTGTGCCGGACAGAGCACATGTTTTTCCAGGGCGACCGGATCAAGGCCGTCAGGGAAATGATCCTGGCTGATGATGTAGAGGGCCGGAAGAGGGCTTTGAAAAAATTACTTCCTTACCAAAGGGAGGATTTTGAAGGCATCTTTACAGCGATGGACGGCTTGCCCGTGACCGTGCGCTTGCTGGATCCTCCTTTACATGAGTTTTTACCAAACGACAAAAAGAGCCTGAAAGAAATGGCCCGTGAGCTGGGACTTACCTACCACCAGGTGCAACACAAGGTGATGGAACTGGAAGAGCAAAACCCCATGCTCGGTCACCGGGGCTGTCGTTTAGCGAATACCTATCCGGAAATAACAGCCATGCAAGTGCAGGCGATTCTGGAAGCAGCCATTAACATGAAAGCTAAAGGCATTGTCGTCAAGCCGGAGATCATGATCCCGCTGACGAGTGTGGGAAATGAGTTGCAGATGCAGCAGGCCCTGATCCGCCAGACGGCGAAAGAGGTGTTTGCCAAATGGGGTACGAAGGTGGACTATAAGATCGGTACCATGATCGAGGTTCCCCGGGCGGCCATCGTCGCCGATCGTCTGGCTAAATGTGCCGAGTTTTTCTCCTTTGGTACCAACGATTTGACGCAGATGACTTTTGGTTTTTCAAGGGACGATGCGAGCAAATTCCTGCCGATCTACATCAACAAGGGCATTCTCAAGAATGATCCGTTTGCTTCCATCGATCAGTTTGGTGTCGGGGAATTGGTAAAAATGGGCGTCAACAACGGCCGGAAAACCAACCCAAACCTGATGGCTGGTGTCTGTGGCGAACACGGTGGCGATCCCGCTTCCATCGAATTTTTCCACAAAAATGGACTAAACTACGTGAGCTGTTCTCCTTACCGGGTACCAATTGCCCGCCTGGTAGCAGGGCAGGCCGCCGTGAAAGAACAACTGCATCTGGAGGTGGAAGTGCTGGATGAGGTAGATGTTTGTTGAGCGTTTTAATTTTGATGATAATGAAAGTCGTGCCGTCTGTTTTTCTTCGTGAAAACAGGCGGCTTTTTTTTGGGTTGGTTGACGGGATTTTTTAGGATAAAATTAGAATTAAATGATTGACTATAAATGATTTACACAGCCGGGAGTATTGTGTGCCGGACAGGTTTCCGGGGTGTTTAATTTCCGTCAAAAGCTCCATTTTATGCGCAAAAAACCTGCCTGTACCGGACTCTTGTATTTCTCCTCCTTTTGAAACGCAATTTGACCTACCAAATCCAAATCCCAATTTTGCGAAAGCGAGTAAGTCAGTACCGGATTGAGGAAAAGGGCATGGGCTTCGCCGGGGCTGTAAACTGCAATCAGGGCGCTGTTCAGCAAAGGATTGATGGGGTAGGCGGCTTGTGCCAACAGGGAATACTTATAGGGGTACAGATTGCGGGCGGAAAGTTGAAAATTTAACAGATTCTCACCGCTGCCGGTCGTGCCGTTGGAATTATACAAAAAACCACCGTTCAGGTAGAGTTGATTTTCAAACGTATAATCCACACCGAAGGTAAGAGCAAAGCTGTTGTCCAGGCTGTCCGCCAAAGGGGTAAACCAGGAGGCTTCACCTTTGAAACTGGCATCGCCCAGGTTGCCGGCCCATCCACCACCGAGGGTCAAATACTCTTCCACCACGCCGGCCAATACCTGCCAGTCATAGGTGCCAGTGTGGAAATTGGCCTTGACCGCGCCGATCAGGTCTTCTTTTTTGTCAAATGCATTCACCGCTATTTCGATGCTGGAGGCAAAACCCAGGTAGCGTTTTACCCGCAAAGCATCGCTGCCGGGTCGTTCTTCATAGTCGAAGTCGGTAAAGTTGTAGGCGTTGAAGATGTCGTTCGGGTTCCAGGTGGTGCCGATGCCCCAGTTGACCCGTTGCCGGCCAAGTCGGACCTCCCATTTACCCTTGTACCACTCCGCATAAAAACGGTCGAGCGTAGTGTGCAAGGCATACCCGCTGTTGTTTTGATGGCCCAACGACCAATCGAAAAAATCATCGCTGCCCAGGTCGATTCCTTCTAAAAAATCCCCGTCGGCCAGCAGGGTAAAACGGACCTGGTCGCCCCAGAATATCCTGTTTCGCAGTTCGGCACGAAAGGTTAGCTGGTCATTGGCGAAGTATCTGATATTCAAACGATTGTGAAGCAGGTTGTCGTTGATCAGGAATTTTTTAGAGGTTAAAATGGGCACCGGCGACTGCGCTGTCGGGACGAAAATGGAGGAGTTTAAATATTTTAAATAGCCTTGTACCTGCCATTTGGACGGTTTTTCGGTTTGGGCAGACAGGCAGAGGGGAAACAGCAAAGCAAGCAGCGGACAAAGAAATTTCATCATGATCAGGGTTGGGCAGGATGGCCAGGCCCGGCAGATGTCCTGTCAGGTTGACCAGCTGCGGATCCTACGGAAGTTCAGGAACGGGTGACATCCGAATCGATCACCCCGTCGACCAGTGTGACTACCCGTCGTGCCCGGTCAATGACCCTTTGGTCGTGGGTAGAAAAAACGAAGGTGATGTGTTCGTCTCTGTTCAGTTTCTCCATGATGTCGAGCAAATTGGCCGTTGACTCACTGTCGAGGTTGGCCGTGGGTTCATCAGCGAGGACAAAGGTTGGCTTGGGGGCCAGGGCTCTGGCGACTGCTACCCGTTGCTGTTGTCCGCCGGAAAGTTGAGAGGGGCGTTTGCCTTTTTTATCGTCGAGCCCCACGGCCGTCAACAACTCGGCGACGCGGGCATCCCGCTCCTGTTTGGGCCGTTTTTGCAGCAACATGACAAACTCGGTGTTTTCTTCCACGGTCAGGACCGGAATCAGGTTGTAACTCTGAAATACGAAGCCGATTTTTTGTTGCCGAAAATCGATCAATTGGTTGTCGGACAGATTGGAAATGTCCTGTCCGTCCACTTTTATCGTTCCGGCTGTTGGCCGGTCGAGGCCCCCGATGATATTCAGGAGGGTTGTTTTCCCGGAGCCGGAAGGTCCGACAATGGCCGTGAATTCTCCCTTTTCGATGGTCAGATCGACACCTCGCAGCGCATGTACCGGAATGCTGTCAGGATTGTAGATTTTGGTTAGTTTTTTTGCTTCTATTACAGACATGATGGCGATTAAAGGTTGTGTTGGTGACCAGGGCGACCGGACACCAGATGGTTGATTAAATTTTGTGCAGCGCCTCTACGGGCTTCAATTTGACTGCCTTATTGGCCGGATAAACGGAAGCCAACAAAGCGGTGATAAATACTGCCAGGGCCACTTTCGCATACTGTACAATATCGAGGACAGGGAAAATGGTGGTTTCCATCCCGAATCGCTCCAGCCCCTTGGCAAAACTGGACAAATCGATACCCGTATCCTTCAATAAATAGACCGTCAGAAAACTGGCACCCAATCCGATCGGGGCGGCCACTGCGGCCAGCATCAAGGTTTCCAAAACGATCATAAAAAATATTTTCACTTTATTCAGTCCGATCGCCATGAGCATTCCGAGTTCTTTATAGCGCTCCAAAACGGCCATGAGCATGGTATTAATAATGCCAAAAATGAGGGCCAGCATAAAAATGACAATAAAAATAGTGGCAGAAATATCGATCTGGGATTCGTAAAGTTGTACATCCGGAGATATTTCCCGGTAACTTTGAACAGCCCGATCCGGAAATATTTTTTTAAGTGCTTCACCTGTTTCACCTAATAAGGCAGGATCTTTTATAAAAATAGCGATCTCATGTGCGATCCCATCCTTACCCAGCAACCGATTCAGGTCAGTCCTGTTGATGAACACATTGCCTTCATCAAAAGGCGTATTTTCGGTATTAAAAAACCCAACGATCCTAAAAGC